>NZ_JBFTHK010000136.1:0-11835 GCF_056394205.1 Arthrobacter sp. 10T413_2
CCGGGCKAGATGATCATCTGCCACGTGGCCCACGGCAGCAAGAACAAGGTGGTTGCCGTGGAGCGGTTCAGGCCCTTCGACGACTGACGTCCCGCAACACGTGGCGTCCTGCCGCCCGGTGCCTTCACACTGCGAAGCCTTGGACYGGACCTCTAGACTGGAACCGTGAGCATTCCTACGCCCTATGAAGACCTGCTGCGTGACGTCCTCGAGCACGGCACGCACAAATCGGACCGTACCGGAACCGGCACCCTCAGCGTGTTTGGTCGCCAACTCCGCTTCGACCTGAGCAAAAGCTTCCCGCTCATMACCACCAAACGGGTGCACTTCAAGTCCGTGGCCGTGGAGCTGCTGTGGTTCCTGCGCGGCGACACCAACGTCAAATGGATGCAGGACCAGGGCGTGACCATCTGGGACGAATGGGCCGACGCCGACGGCGAGCTCGGCCCCGTTTACGGGGTTCAGTGGCGCTCCTGGCCCACGCCCGACGGCGGCCACATCGACCAGATCGCCGAACTCGTCGAGAACCTCAAGTCCAACCCGGACTCGCGCCGGCACATCGTCTCGGCGTGGAACGTCGCCGAGCTCAAGGACATGGCCCTGCCGCCCTGCCACGCGTTCTTCCAGTTCTACGTGGCCGACGGCAAACTCTCCTGCCAGCTGTACCAGCGCTCGGCGGACACCTTCCTGGGCGTACCTTTCAACATCGCGTCCTACGCGCTGCTGACCTGCATGCTGGCCCAGCAGACCGGCCTGGAACCGGGCGAATTCGTCTGGACCGGCGGAGACGTGCACATCTACGACAACCACATGGACCAGGTCCTCAAGCAGCTGGCCCGTGAGCCCTACGACTACCCGCAGCTGAAGATCACCCGCAAGCCTGACTCCATCTTCGACTACACCCTCGAGGACTTCGAGGTGATCGGATACCAGCACCACCCGACGATTAAGGCCCCGATAGCCGTATGAGCACAGAAAAGACCCCKGGCGTGCAGCCCGGCGATTTCACCGAGCAACTCCGAGCCTCCACCACCGGCCTGGGGCTGGTCTGGGCCCAGACCAGCACCGGCGTCATCGGCAAAAGCGGCACCATGCCGTGGCACCTGCCCGAGGACCTCAAGCACTTCAGCAGCCTCACCGCCGGCCACCCGGTCATCATGGGCCGCAAGACCTGGGAATCGTTCCCGGAGAAGTTCCGCCCGCTGCCCGGCCGGACAAACATCGTCATCACCCGCCAGGAAGCCTGGGGCGGAACGCCCGGGGCGGCCGGCGCGGTCGCCGTCAGGTCCCTCGACGATGCTCTCCTGGAATCGCAGTTCGMCCCCGGCAACGAGATGGTCTGGATCATCGGCGGCGGAAGCATCTACGCGCAGGCGCTGGACCTTGCCGACGTCGCGGTTGTGACCACGATCGACACCACGGCGGAAGGGGACACCTTCGCGCCCGAACTCGGCTACGAATGGGCCGCCGCGGCCAGCCTTCCCGCCAACGGCTGGCTGACGTCCGCCAGCGKCACCCGCTACCGGGTCACGCTATGGCGCCGGACGGAGGCCAAGTAGTGCTGAGGAAGCCCGAGACACTCTTTGTCCTGGGGTACATGCTCCTGCCCCTGCTGGCGCTGCTCTCGGCAATCGTGGGACTGACCATGATCCTGGGCGGCAACAAGATCCCCGGCGCCATCGTGCTGGTGGTGGTGACCCAGGTCTTCGCGTTCGGGGCCGTCTTTGCGCTGCGCCGACGTAAAGCGGCGCTTCTCGAAGAGCGGCACGGCGACTAGCGCCGGCCGCCTCCCGGCCCGGCGTCGTCCGCGCCCGCGTGACGTAACCGACTGCGTCCTGCGGCCGGTGAAGTCTAAACTGGGCCCATGACTACAGCAGCTACCCCGTCCGTCGGCCTGGTCGGTTGGCGTGGCATGGTCGGTTCCGTCTTAATGCAGCGTATGCAGGACGAGGGCGACTTCGCCAACATCAACCCGGTCTTCTTCTCCACCTCGAACGCGGGCGGTGCCGYCCCGGCCATTGCCGGTGCTGCCGCGGGCGCGGCCGGCAAGCTTKAGGACGCGTTCGACGTCGAGACGCTGGCGAAGCTGCCCATTATTGTCACCGCCCAGGGCGGCGACTACACCAAGCAGGTCCACGGCGAGCTGCGCAGCCGGGGCTGGGACGGCCTCTGGATCGACGCCGCGTCCACCCTGCGCATGAATGATGACTCCATCATCGTGCTGGACCCCATCAACCGGGATGTCATCGACGCCGGMCTGTCCGGCGGTGTGAAGGACTACATCGGCGGCAACTGCACCGTATCCTGCATGCTCATGGGCCTCGGCGGCCTGTTCAAGAACGGCCTCGTCGAGTGGGGCACCTCCATGACGTACCAGGCCGCCTCCGGCGGCGGCGCACGCCACATGCGTGAACTGCTGAACCAGTTCGGCACCCTCAACGCGGAGGTCAGCAGCGAACTGAGCGACCCGGCGTCGGCCATCCTGGAAATCGACCGGAAGGTCCTGGCGCACCAGCGCACCGACATTGACGCCACGCAGTTCGGCGTCCCGCTGGCCGGCTCCCTCATCCCCTGGATCGACGCGGACCTCGGCAACGGCCAGTCCAAGGAGGAATGGAAGGCCGGGGTGGAGACCAACAAAATCCTCGGCACCTCGGCCGAAGACCACGTCATCATGGACGGGCTGTGCATCCGGATCGGCGCCATGCGCTCGCACTCCCAGGCCCTGACCCTGAAGCTGCGCGAAGACCTCTCCGTCGCCGAGATCGAGAAGCTCMTGGACGCGGACAACGAGTGGGCCCACGTGGTGCCGAACACCAAGGAAGCCTCGATGGCCGACCTCACCCCTGTGGCGGCATCCGGCACCCTGAACATTCCGGTGGGACGCATCCGCAAGATGGAGATGGGCCCGCGGTACATCAGCGCGTTCACGGTCGGTGACCAGCTGCTGTGGGGCGCCGCCGAGCCGCTGCGCCGCATGCTCCGCATCGCCACCGGAACCCTCTAGGGCTTGTCAGGAACCCGTTCCGGCACCAAGATATCTGCGGTACTTCGCGGCCTGCAGCTCAAAGGATTTTTGGGCGGCAGGCCGCAACCCGTTAACGGCATCGAAGGGCTCGGGCACGACGGCGCCGCCCCGGCGGCCCGCCGGTCCCGCCCAGGTGCCGATCACCCCGCCGCCCGCCACAATGGTCTTCCTGAACACGCCGTTGCCGCCCGGGACGATTCTGTCCGCATGCTCGGCCGGCAGCACCAKGGACCGGTCCGCGTAGCCGAGCAGGAATTCGTCGAACCCCGGCAGTGCCAGCACGGTGCGCTGCCCGGGGACGCCGTCGTCGAGCAGCGACGCCGTTTCGGGCGAGAGCCAGTAGCTCGTCCCCTCGAGCCGCAGCTCCACGAGCTGGTCCTTCACGTGTGCCAAGGCGGCCCGGGTTTCCGTCAGCGGAAGACCGGACCACCAGGCAAAATCACGTTCCGTGGCGGGGCCGTGGCTGCGGAAGTAACGCAGCAGCCATTCGGCGATGCCTTCTGACCGGTCCAGGGTCCGCGACCCGGCGATCCAGTCGTCGAACGCCACGATCAGCTGCTGGTTGCCCGCCAGCGGACCCTGCACCAGCAATCCCCGCTGGCACAGGGCGCCCAGCAGATGAATGCCGCGCTGGCCGGCCGTGGACTGGCCCGCCCGTTCCAAGGCCTGGAACAGCTCCGTCCGGCTGGCGGCTGCTCCTCCGGAGACCAGCTGCAGCGCGGTGTCCGCGGCGGCGTCGAGGTCCGCAGCGGTGATCTCCAGCTCCCGGTGGCGCCCGGCCAGGCCGCGGATCAGCCGGCCGGAGGTGATGGCCAGCATCCACTTCAGGTCCTCGGGAGCCAGCACGTGCAAAGTGCCGCGCATCGGCCAGGAGCGGACTATGTCCCCCCGGTCCAGGGCGGCGCGGACATCGTCAACGCGGGACCCCGGCACCCGCTGGCCGACAGCCCAGAGAACGGACGGCAGGTCCTGCGCCTGCATGGCCGTCATTCGGCGGACGGCGTCCGGGACGCTCTGAAACCCGGGCCCCAGCAGACCCTGCGCGGCCAGCCGCAGCCTGCCGATGATGCCGGKGCTAAGCCGGGTGCCTGTCGCTGCTGTCACGTGTCAATGGTAGGCCGGGCAATGCCCGGCCGGCTTCGTTCGTTGCCGGGGTTGCCGGGTTTACTGCCAGGTTGCTTGCCCGGCTTGTTGCCCGGTTGCTCCCAGCCGCCGTACAGCGGACCTCTTTAGCCTTGATGCATGACTATGAGTGACGTGTGGCCGCAATTGCGGCCCCTGTGCCGGAAGCTGGCCCTGCTGGGCTGGGCCTCCAGCGCCGCCGGCATGGCTGCCGGACTCGCCGTCGCAATTGCCAGCGGGACGCGGCTTTCGCCCATGATGAGCACCCTGCAACTGGTGGCCGGGTTGTGCATGGCTGTTTCCGTGGCCAGTTTCGTCACGGCGGCGGCCCTGCAGCCGCGCGCCCKGGTCCGGGAAKGCGCGAAGCCCGGAAGCGTGGCCCCGCGCGGCCGGGACCTTCAGCTCGACTACGCCGGGGAGTTTCCGGCGACCGTCCAGGCCTTCCTGCTCGGCTCGCTGGCCCTCCTCGCCGGAGCCGTGGCGTTTGCGTGCGCGGGACTCGTGCTGCAAAGCGGGCCCAGCGTCCAGTCCGTGGCCTTCTGCCAGGTGTTTTTGCTCGGGGCCGCGGCCTCCGGCTTCACCTTCATGCTCTTCAGCAAGGTGACCCCCCGCCGCACGGACCGCTAGCCCGGCTTTTCCTGAAGGGCCTTTCCTAAAGGGCGACGCCGATCAGCAGCGGTTCCGGGTGAAGGCAGGCTTCAAGGAGCACGCCAACCGCCCGTTCCATGGATTCGGCTTCGAATGTCATGGCCGGGTCGTGAAGTCCTGGCTGGACGTTCGCTCCGACGGCGAGCATGGCTGCCTGAATTTCGGGGTTTCGCAGTGTGTAGAAATGGAAGTCGTCCGATCCAGATGTAATGATCCGTGGCCGCAAGTGATCGTCGCCCAGTTCCGTGGCCACTGCCGCTGCAAGGGCGGCTTCGGCGCGGGGTCCGATCATGGCCGCAGGTACGGCATCCCGGAAGTCGAGGTCGATCACTGTCCCCGTTGACGCAGCCACCCGTGCACAGACCGATTCGAGTCCTGCGCGGAGKGCGGACATGACTTCGTTGGTTTGGGCGCGCAGGTCCACTCCGAAGTGTCCGCTGCCCGGTATGACGTTGAGGTTCTCCCCACCGKCGTGGAGCATGGTCATCTTGGCCGAGCTGGGAACCTGCGGGTCAACCCTTATGCGTCCCAACCCCTCGGAGATTTCGAGCGCAACCTCGACGGCATTCGCCCCGAGGTGTGGACGCGCCCCGTGGTGGTCAGCCCCCGTGATGGTTCCCGCCGCAAACAGGCATGATCCGTGCGAAATGGATGGCGCGAAATATGGAGCCGGGAGTTCTTCTTCCGGACGTAAGTGCACGCCGAAGAGATACCTCAGCCCATCACTCACACTCAACGCAGCCACGTGCTCGGCACCGTTGCCCAGCTCTTCGGCCGGCTGGAAGATCGCCCGCACGGAGCCTTCCAGCAAGTCCCCGAGTTCGCTCAGCTCCAGCATCACGGTGGCGATTATTGCCATGTTGGCGTCGTGACCGCAGGAGTGGACCGCCGTCGGCCCCCCTGCCGTGTTTTGTACAAGGGCGTCCATTTCTGCCCGCAGTCCAATCACCGGAGGACCCGTCCCGATGTCGGCCGTGAAACCCGGGAGGGACTCGAACCTGCGAACCTCAAGTCCCGCTTGCTCCAGAAGTCCCGCGAGATACTCTGCAGTGCCGAATTCCTGCATGCTGGGTTCAGGATGGTTGTGCAGGTGGGTCCAAATCTCCGCCAACCGGCGGCGCCTCATGGCGCCGCCGCTCACGCGCTGACTTCGCATTCACTCACGGCGAGTTCGGCAAGAATGTCCGTGTCCACGTCGACTCCGAGCCCGGGTCGTTCAGTGATCTGGACGTTGGGGAGAATGTATTGGAGGTCGCCAGGTTCCTTGGCGAACTTGATGGGACCGGAGAGCTCGGTGGAAACGATGTTCGGGTGGCTGAGGGCCAGGTGGAAACCGGCAGCGGAGGCAACGCTTGTTTCCAGCATGGAACCGATCTGCACTTTGAGTCCGCCGAGTTCGGCCTGAGTCGCAAGGCGATGACAAGGCGTGATGCCGCCACTCTTCATCAATTTAAGGTTGACCATGTCCACCGAGCGGTCGCGGACGAACTGCGCGATGTCGCTGGCGTCAACCACGGACTCGTCGGCCATGAGGCGGGCGCTCGTGTCCTTGCGGAGCAGCCGGAAGCCATCGATATCGTCCGCGAGGATTGGCTGCTCTACCCAGTCAATTGCGAATGGTTCAAGGGCGCGGATCATGGTGCGTGCGGTGGCGGTATCGCCCCAGCCMTGGTTGGCGTCCACCCGAATGGCCATGTCGTTGCCGATCGCCGCCCGGACCGCCCGCACGCGCTCGATGTCCTGCCCGTCATCGCTGCCGAGCTTCATTTTGAGGTGGCGGTAGCCTTCCCCGCGAGCTTGGATTGCTTGTGCCACCAGGACTTCCGGTTCCAGGATGCTCAATACCTTGGCGATGGTTGGCTGTTCAGGCCGCCGGCCGCCGAGCATTGCGTAGATCGGGCGCCCGGCTGCCTTTCCCGCCAGGTCCCAGCACGCAATGTCGACGGATGCCTTGGCTGCTCCGCAGCCCTTGAGTGCCTGGTTGAGCCGCTGATGGATGGCGGTGATGTCTCGGGGATCCAAACCCATCACGGCGGGAAGTAACTCGGTTTTGAGGGCTTCGACGGTCCCGGTGGGGGTTTCTCCTGTGATGTGGCCGTCCGGAACGCTCTCGCCGTACCCAATTAAACCGTCGTCGGTCTCGAGGGTAAGGATAACGCTCGGCATTGAGGCGTACGTGGCATAGGAGACMACGAAGGGTTCCAGCAACGGAACATCAATGAGGGTGACGGTGGCGCGGGAGATCTTCATGTAGGGCTCACTGTTCATAGGGAGGGAAGAAACGAGGAACKAGGAAGGGCGCAGTCAGGGCGTTCCGGGCCCGGCCGCCAAACATGACATCCGGTTTGGCAGGGCATCCGGGCTTCTTACATAACGCTGTTGAGGAATGCGATGGTCCGGGGGTTTTGCGGGTTKTCCAGCACGGATGCCGGCGGTCCTGATTCCACCACCACGCCGCCGTCCATGAAGACGACGTTGTCCGCAGCGCTACGGGCGAAGCCAATTTCGTGAGTGACAACGATCATGGTCATGCMATCGGAGGCCAGTGTGCGCATAACGTCGAGGACGTCGCCGACCAGTTCCGGGTCCAGGGCGCTCGTCGGCTCATCAAAGAGCAGGAGTTGGGGGTCCATGGCCAGTGCCCTGGCAATGGCAACCCGCTGCTGCTGCCCCCCGGATAGCTGCGCCGGGTAGGCCTTCGCCAAGTGTGCCAGGCCCACCCGCTCCAGCAGGTCCATTCCGCGCTTGAACGCTTGCTGCTTGGGCACTTTTTTGACTCCCACCGGCGCAACCGAGATGTTCTCCAGGGCAGTCATGTGCGGGAAGAGATTGAAGCGCTGAAACACCATGCCGATGCCCCGCCGCTGCCTGGCCACTTGACGGGGATTCATTTCAAAAATCCGGTCCTGACGCTGGGTATAGCCGATCAGGTCCCCGCCGACGGAAATCCGTCCTCCGTCGATCCGTTCCAAATGATTGATGCAACGCAGGAAGGTGGACTTGCCGGAACCGGACGGGCCTAGAAGGCACATGACCTCCCCGGGGTTGACGGTCAGCGAGATGCCCTTCAACACCTCCACGCTGCCGTAGTGTTTGCGGACGTTGCTGGCAACGAGGAGCGGCGAGGCGGCGGGGCCGACCGCATGCTCACGGGTGGCGAGGGCATCGGTCATGGCTGAAGTCCTTTCGATTCTGCGTGGTGCTTGCCGTGTTTGCGGAGTGTGGAGATCATCCTGTCCAGGGGTGTGGGGGTCTGCTGGCGTACGTTTCCACGGCCGTAGTGCCGTTCCAGGTAGTACTGCGGAACGGATAGCACCGTGGTCAGGAACAGGTACCAGCAGCTGACCACTACGAGCAGTTCCACTTGGCGCAGGCTCTGCGAAGAGATTTGCGTTGCCACGGTATAGAGCTCGAGTACCGCAATGACTGACAACAGCGAGGTGTTTTTCAACATCGAGATGGTCTCGTTGCCCATCGGCGGAATGATCACGCGCATCGCTTGCGGCAGCACCACCCGKAAAAGGGCGAAGGCTGGTGACATCCCGAGCGAATACGCGGCTTCGTGCTGGCCGGTGTCCACTGAAAGCATCCCTCCCCGGATTATTTCCGCTGAATACGCTGCCTGGTTCAACGTCATGGCCAGCAGTCCGGCCGTGAACGCTGGAACCAGAGCGTTGGTGTCCATGGAGAAAAACGTGAAGTCAGTGAACGGGACGCCAAGGGAAATCTGTGAATAGAGCAGCCCCAGGTAGCCCCAAAAAACGACTTGGATCAGCAGTGGGGTGCCGCGGAAGACCCACACGTAGAGCCAGGCGAAGGCGTTCATCACCGGATTTCTGGACAGGCGCATGACCKCGAGCAGCACGCCAAGCAGCGTGGACACGAGCATGGAAATGACCGTCAGCGCCAGGGTAAGGCCTATTCCGCCGAGGATCCGGGGATGGAACAGGTAGTTTTTGATGGTCGAGTGGTCGATGTTCGGGTTGGACCACAGCGATGAAAGAAGGGCCACAAACCCGAGGGCCAACGCTGCCGCGACTATCCAGCGCCACGGGTGGCGCAACGGAACGGCTACGACATCGTCCTCGGCAGTGCCGACGATTGCGGTTTCGGTTGCGGTCTCAGCCGCTATTTTCGGGGATGGGAGCGTGCTTGCCTGTTTCATGGCTTGGCCGTACCCAAGTTGAGGCCGGTTTCCTTGACCCGGTAGTCCGAGAGGTCGTACTTCTCAAGGATCGTGCCATAACTGCCGTCGGCGACGATCGCCTGGAGTGCGGCCAGCAAGGCCTTGCCGAGCTCCGCATCCTTCTTAAGGACACCGATCCCGGTGTAGACCGGGTTGTAGCCGGCAGGGTTTGCCGGGTCTTTGACGATGTCGAAAATCTTGCCGTTCCCGGCGGTCTTGGCGGCGTATGCAGCCGCGGCGGAATCGACGACGTCAGCTGCGGCCTTTCCTGAACGGACGGCCGTCTGGACATCCGTTTCCAGCGGAAGTTCGGAGACGCTCACCGGTTCTGATCCCTTGTTCTTGCACTGCTGGTCATAGCTGCGGAGAATCTCCGCCTGCACAGTCGCCTTCTGCACGGCTACGTTCCTGCCGCAAAGGTCCATCACGGTTGTGATGCGGTCCGGGTTGCCCTTGGGCACGAGGATGGAGAACC
Organism: Arthrobacter sp. 10T413_2; assembly: GCF_056394205.1. NCBI lineage: Bacteria > Bacillati > Actinomycetota > Actinomycetes > Micrococcales > Micrococcaceae > Arthrobacter > Arthrobacter sp. 10T413_2. Next base: position 9,460 of record NZ_JBFTHK010000136.1, read on the forward strand.
CGGCATGAAAGTAGTCCACGAAGTTCAGGGTCGCCTGGCGCTMGGCGGTGTCGTTCATCCCCGACATKATGATGTCGTTTTTGCCCGACTGCAGCGACGGAATGATGCTGTCGAAAGCCTGGGTCTGCAGTTCCAGGCGCACCCCGAGCTTCGCGCCCAAGGCCTGGGCAAGGTCGTAGTCCAGGCCGGTGAGTTTTTGGTTCTCATCGAACATCTCCATCGGCGGGTACGGAATGTCCGAGGCGACCTTGATGACTCCGGCCKACTTGTAGCGCTCTGGCAGGGCCGCTGCTGCGGCGGGGTCGACGTCGGCGGCGGACAAAGTCTTCGAGTCCGCCGCCGGCACTGCTCCTCCCGAACAGKCCGCTAGTCCGAAGGTGAGGGTCAGGCTGGCAGCGCCAAGGGCCTGGCGCKCGATACGCGCGGCAACCGAACGATTCCTGGGTCGCATTCTGTACTCCTGGTGTTGGGTAAGGGTCATGCCTGGTTGGTTTTTGTCAGCCGGTACCAGCCGGTTCGGGTGACTCCGGACGCGTTGTAGCCGGACGCGAAGGCCGATTCGAAGATTCCGCGGATCCGCAACCGCCACAGTCCTGCTTCATCGGAATTCGCGGCCCTCAGCGCCACGATGTCTTGCGGTGCACGGCACCAGAGGGTGTCCGGCATTTCGAGGAGGACCGGTCTGGAGTCCGGGCCGTACTCGAGGATGTTGTTCAGGGCCGTCTCGGGTAGTTCCAGTTCCTCGACGGAACCTTCGCTGCAACTGATGCTGCGCTCGGAGGACAAGGGCCAAACGGCGACGAGCCGGTCGCTTTCATCGTTGGCGTTGATGTCGTCGTGCATTTCGCCGTAAAAATCGCGCGCGTACTCGAAGGCGTGGGCTCCGAGTTTCGTGAGGTTGAAACGCGCGTTCCGGCTGACCAGCGGGTCAAAGGTCCACGTCATGGTTTCGATTCCGCGGGCAAGCGACCACGCCCGCTGATGCTGTTTGAGGGCGAAACCGACCCCTTTGTCCGCCGCGCCGGGCAGGACACCGGCGATCAGGGAATAGGTAGCCGTTCCGCCGGGGGACACGATGCCGACCGCGGCCCCGCACAGGGCCCCGTCCGCGTTGTACGCAGCGGAAACATTGCAGCCCGCGTGCGAAATGCTCCGTAGCAAGTCAAAAGGAATAGGCGCTCCGTGGGGAGACATGCCCCAGATCGCGATGAGCAGCCCTTCAACATCCCTGAGCTTGTCGCGGCCATGTTCGTCGACGACCCGGACGCCGGCCCTGGATGCTGCCGCTGCTGCCKCTTTCCCGGCCTGGCGTGCTGTTGGACTGGCTTCAACAATAAGTGACATGCATCAACTATGGGCTTGCCCCCTACCGGCTGACTTCGGTGTCTGGCACCATCATCAGCCCTGAAGCTTGTGGGTCAGCACTACGGGCAGTAGATTTACGCCTTGTGGAAACCATCCCGAAGACACCGGGCAGCATCGCTTTGCCTGACCTCCTGCAAGTCCTTGCGAACTCCGGCCTGACTCTCCGCTCACACGGAAATGCACCCAGACTCTCCCTGACGAGCCCGACACTCTACGATCCCCTCGCACCTTTGGAAGGGCTCCGGGGAGKAATCCTGCTAGGGATAGGACTCCACCCCGCAGAACCGCAAACACCCCTCATCGTCCGGGAAGCAGCGCAAGCAGGCTTCGGCGCGATCGTGCTCAAGCAGCTGTCTCAGGACATCGAAGAGCTCGCGAACACAGCTGACCAGGCCGGCATAGCGCTGCTGGTCGCAGACGACGCCGTGGGGTGGCGGCAACTCGACGCGCTCCTGGAATCTGCCCTCAGTGCCTCCGCGGAAGCCAACCGATCGCTCTCACCGCTGGGAGTAGGTGACTTGTTTGCCCTGGCCAACGCCATCGCCGCACTGGTAGGTGGTGCCACCGCCATCGAAAACCTCCAGGAACAAGTTCTCGCATACTCCACCCTTTCCCACCAACCGATCGACGACGACCGGCGGAACGGAATTCTGGGCCGCCAGGTTCCCTACCTACCGGAGAATGCCGGTCAATACGCCAGCGTGTTCCGCTCCCGCGGCGCCGTGCGCATTGAAGGGKTCCGTCCCGCGATGGACCGTCTGGCCATCGCCGTTCGTGCCGGTAACCAACCGCTGGGGTCCATCTGGGTAGTCGACGCCCACGGGGACCTCGATTCCGACGCGGAGCAGGCTCTGKAGCGCGCCGCKGATATCGCAGTCCTCCACATTCTGAGGGCACGAAGCACCATTGACCTTGCACGGCAACAACGGGCCGAGCTCCTCCGCCGGCTCCTCGAAGGCGGAGACGACGTCCAGCTTGTAGCCGAACAGCTCGGACTGACGCATTAAGGTC
>NZ_JBFTHK010000137.1:0-11794 GCF_056394205.1 Arthrobacter sp. 10T413_2
GATCGCGGCTGGGGTGTTTTTACTGCTGGTCCTGCTGCTCGCCGTGCCGATCCTGAAGCTCGGGGGAGTGTTTGACGAAGTCCGGACCTCCATCCGCTCGATCAGCGACGGCGCCACCCCGCTCATGGACGAAGTCACCGCCACGGTGTCCACCACCAACGAACAGTTGAAGAAGGTGGACGGCATCGCCTCGAACGTCTCGGACGCTTCCGCCAACATTTCGGCGCTGTCCTCGCTCATGGCCGCCACCGTCGGCTCGCCGCTGATCAAGGTGGCTTCCTTCAGCTACGGCGTCCGCTCCGCGTTCACCGCCCGCAAAAAGCCCGCCACCGGCCGCCGCAGCCGCTAAGCCCACCTGGAGAACCTGATATGAACAGAATCATCTGGATGGGAATCGGCGTCGCGATCGGCGTCATCGCCTTCCGAAAGATCACCGAAGCCCGGTCCGCCGTCGGGCCCGAGGGACTCAACCGGGCCGTCGGGCGTCTGGCCGACGGCCTGTACGACTTCGCCGACGCCGTCCGCGAAGGCATGGGGGAGCGGGAAGCCGAACTCCGCGCCGCGCTCGGCGTGGACACGGCCCTGGCCACGGGTACCGATGGCATCGTTGCCCGCCGGGATGCAGTCCGGCGCTAGTCGGGAGAGAATTAGTAAGTACGGTGCCCGTCACGGGCACGCCGGCACCTCGGCACCTCCACGAAGGGTCTTGGAAAGATCAGGGCCCGGACCGGTGCCGGACCCCAACTTGTCCCGCGCAGCACAGCCGCGGGCCACACACCGCAGTGAATATTGAAGGGTAAGAAATCAGCTCATGAAGTCGCAGGAGATCACCAAGCGCTGGATCGACTTTTTTGTCAGCAAGGGACACACCGCCGTGCCCTCCGCCTCCCTGGTCTCCAGCGACCCCTCCCTGCTGTTCACGGTGGCGGGCATGGTGCCGTTCATCCCGTACCTGACCGCCCGTGAAGAGGCGCCCTACCAGCGGGCCACCAGCGTGCAGAAGTGCATCCGTACCGGCGACATCGAGGAAGTCGGCAAGACCGCCCGCCACGGGACGTTCTTCCAGATGTGCGGCAATTTCTCCTTCGGCGACTACTTCAAGGAAGACGCCATCAAGTTCGCGTGGGAATTGCTCACCACCAGCGTGGCCGACGGCGGCTACGGCCTGCCGCCGGAGCGGCTCTGGGTCACCGTCTACGAAGAAGACGACGAGGCCAAAGAGCTGTGGCTGAAGAACACCGGCGTGCCCGCCGAACGCATCCAGCGGATGGGCAAGGCCGACAACTACTGGTCCACCGGCCAGCCCGGCCCGGCCGGTCCCTGCTCGGAGATCTACTACGACCGGGGCCCCGCGTACGGCGTCGATGGCGGCCCGATCGCTGACGAGACCCGGTACATCGAGATCTGGAACCTCGTCTTCATGCAGTACCAGATCGACAACGTCCGCTCGAAGGTGGACTTCGACATCACCGGCGAGCTGCCCAAGAAGAACATCGACACCGGCCTCGGCATGGAGCGCCTCGCGATGATCCTGCAGGGCGTCGAGAACATGTACGAGACCGACCAGGTCCGTCCCGTGATCGACAAGGCTGCAGCGCTCTCCGGCAAGGAATACACCTCGGCCGAGACGCCCGAGGACCCGCACCACACCGATGACGTGCGCATGCGCGTCGTCGCCGACCACATCCGCTCGGCCCTCATGCTGATAGCCGACGGCGTCACCCCCTCCAACGAGGGCCGCGGCTATGTCCTACGCCGCCTGATCCGCCGCGCCGTGCGTTCCATGCGCCTGCTCGGCGTCGAAAAGGCATGTCTGCCGGAACTGCTCCCGGCCTCCCGGGATGCCATGAAGGGCGTCTACCCGATCGTGGAGACCGACTTCGATCGCATCAGCCGGATCGCCTACGCCGAAGAGAAGGCGTTCCTGCGCACCATCGCCTCCGGCACCGCCCGGCTCGAGGACGCCGTCAAGGAATCCAAGTCCGCCGGCCGGCCGCTCTCCGGCGCCGACGCCTTCGCCCTGCACGACACCTACGGCTTCCCGATCGACCTCACCCTCGAGATGGCCGAGGAAGCCGGGCTCAAGGTTGACGAGCCCGAGTTCCGCAAACTCATGCTCGAACAGCGCCAGCGCGCCCAGGCCGACGCCAAGGGCAAGAAGGGCGCCCACGCCGACCTCAGCGCGTTCCAGGAGCTCCTCGCCCAGGGCGAGACCGTCTTCACCGGCTACACCGAACTCCAGGGCGAATCCAAGGTCCGCGGCATCCTGGCCGGCGGGCAGAGGGTCTCGCAGGCCTCCACGGGCGATGAAATCGAACTGGTCCTGGCCGAGACGCCGTTCTACGCCGAGGCCGGCGGCCAGGCCGCCGACACCGGACTCATCACCGGCGACGGCTTCGTCGTCGAGGTCCTGGATGTCCAGCGTCCCATCAAGGGCCTGAGCGTGCACAAAGCCATTGTCCGCGAAGGCGAAATCGGCTCGGACGCCCTCGTCCAGGCCGCCGTCGACCGGGAACGCCGCCACGCCGCCGAACAGGCCCACACGGGCACGCACATTGTCCACGCGGCCCTGCACCAGATCCTCGGCCCGGAGGCCCTGCAGCGCGGCTCCTTCAACAAGGCCGGCTACCTGCGCTTCGACTTTGCCTGGGGCGAGGGCCTCAGCGCCGCCACCCGGTCCGAGATCGAAGAAGTCTCCAACATCGCCATCCGCAACAACTTCCGGGTGGAGACCAAAGTCATGGGGCTCGCCGAGGCCAAGGCCCTCGGCGCCATGGCGCTGTTCGGCGAGAACTACGGCAACGAGGTCCGGGTCGTGGAGATCGACGGCGCCTGGTCCCGCGAGCTCTGCGGCGGAACCCACGTTGAAAACACCTCGCTGATCGGCAGCCTGTCCCTGCTCGGCGAACAGTCCGTCGGCTCGGGAAACCGCCGTGTGGAAGCCTTCGTGGGCATGGACGCCTTCCGGCACCTCGCCGCCGAGCGCGCCCTTGTCACCGAGCTCACGGAAATGCTGAAGGTCCCCTCCGGGCTCCTCGCGGACCGGATCGCCACCACCTTGACCAAGCTCAAGACCGCCGAAAAGGAACTCGAGCGGCTCCGCAAGGAGCAGCTCACGGCTGCCGCGGCCCAGCTGGTGGGCACTGCCAAGGACGCCGCCGGCATCAAGGTCATTGCGCACGACGCCGGCCAGGTCAGCGGCGCGGATGACCTGCGCGGCCTGGCCCTGGACCTGCGGACCCGCCTCGGCTCCGAGGCCGCGGCCGTCGCCGTCGCGGGCGTCAGCAACGACCGCCCTGTGATCCTGATCGCCACCAACGAAGCGGCCCGGACCGCCGGAGTGAAGGCCGGTGCCCTCGTGCGCCTGGCCGCCGGAGTCCTTGGCGGCGGCGGTGGCGGCAAGGACGACGTCGCCCAGGGCGGCGGCACGGACGCCGCCAAGGTCGGTGCTGCCCTCAGCGCCGTCGTGGATGCCATTACCCGGCGATAAGCGGATCCCTACATGACTGAAGGTGCTGTGGCCGGCGTCTATCCCCGGGGCGTGAAGCTCGGGGTGGACGTCGGCACCGTCCGCGTGGGCGTCGCGGTCTGTGACCGCGACGGAATCCTGGCGACTCCGCTGCGCACGCTGCAGCGGAACGTGAAAAAGAACACTGACGTGCGCATCCTGGCCGGCTTGGCAGAGCAGCTGGACGCGGTGGAGATTTTCGTAGGACTCCCGCGGACCATGAAGGGCGAAGAGCACGCCTCTGCCCGCATGGCCACAGAGTATGCGCGGCTGCTGGCCGGTGCACTGCAGGACGCCGGATCCGTTATTCCGGTGCGCCTGATCGACGAGCGGCTCAGCACCGTGTCCGCCCACCGCGCCCTGCACGAAGCTGGCATGAGCAGCCGCGATCACCGTACAGTAGTTGATCAGGTTGCGGCGGCAGGTATTCTGCAACATGCGATTGATATGCAAAAGGCCAGGGGAACGGAGGTCGGAAACCGCGTGTACGCGGAGTCTGCGCCGGGGCCGACCGGAGGCGGCGCACAGACCGGCCCGGCAGTACAGACGCACTCTTCAGAACATGGAAGGCTACAGTGAGCCCGGTCAACAGTGATGACTCCTCCGGTGACGCCCTGAGTGGTGCCGGCCGACCGCTGACGCGCAAAGAGATCAGGGCCCGGGAAAAGCTCCTGGCGACGCAGGGACACAGCGTGATCCCGCCGCAGGCTTTTGAGACGGGACAGGGCGACCCGACGCCGGATCCCGCGCCGTCAGCCCGGATCCGGCCCCAAGACCCTGAAGCCCCGACGCCGGCGAGCGTCCCGCGGCAGGCCGGACCCGAACTTCCCGAAACTGCCCCGGAACTCCCCGAATCCGCCCCGACAGTGCACGAGGAAACCGTGCCTGACACCGCTGCCGACGAAGTGCCGGCCCGCGAAGTGCCTGCCCGCGAAGTGCCCGCCCGCGAAGTGCCGGCCCGCGAAGTGCCCGCCCGCGAAGACTTCACGCAGATCATCCCCATCCGCGATCTTCCCGCCCGCGAGGATGTGGGCCATGACGAGCCCGCCCGCGACGATGCCGCCCACGATGACGCCGTCTATGCCGCGGCAGGCCACCACGGCTACGCAGACCACCACGATGCGGCTGCCCACGATGCCGGCCCCCATGACGGTTACGCGCTGCACCCCCACGATGAGGCACACCATGTTTACGACGACGCCCACGCCCAGGCGCACCCGGAAGCCGAAGACCACGGCGACGCCGGCCACGACCTGATGGCCGGAGCCATCCGCTATAACAAGGTTCCGTCCAGGAAGATCCGCCGCCGGCGCCGCTTCCTGGCCCTGGTGTTGACGCTGACCGTGTTCGTCATTGCCATCGCCGTCGGCGCACAGTTCCTCAAACCGCTGCTGGGCGCCGACACCGCGGCAGACTACCCCGGACCGGGAACCGGCGACGTCACCGTCACGGTCGAACCCGGCGCCGGGCCGAAGTCCGTTGCCACCGATCTGCAATCGAAAAAGGTCGTGGCCAACGCGGACACGTTCCTCAAGGAGTTCAACGCCGCCGGCGGGTCCCTGAGCCCGGGCACCTTCACGATGCGCCAGGAAATGAAGAACTCCGATGCCGTGGCCATCCTGCTCAACAATGGCCAGGGCAAGGTGATGTACTTTGCACTCAATGCCGGCTTGCGGATCAGCGAATCCCTCCAGGCCATATCTGAGGGCACCGGGATCTCGGTCCCCGATCTGAAGACGCTCAGCGACGCGCCCGCGCAGTTCGGCGTCCCGGCCAAGGCCAAAAACCTTGAGGGCTTCCTGGCCCCGGGGGAGTACCGGTTCCCCCTGGGGACCCCCGCCAAGGACATCCTGCAGAAGCTCGTCGGCACCACCCTGGATGAGCTCAAGGCCCAGGGCATCACCGATCCCGCCAAACAGTACGACGTCGTGACGGTAGCCAGCATCGTCCAGGCCGAAGGCGGCCAGGCCGAATACGGCGACGTCGCCGGCGCCATCTACAACCGCCTCAAGCCCAACAACACCGAGACCAACGGACTCATCCAGTCCGATGCCACGGTCACGTACGGTCTGGGCATCCGGAGCTTCCACATCGATGAAGCCCAGAAGGCGGACAAGTCGAACCCGTACAACACCTATGCCAACCCGGGCCTGCCCGCCGGGCCCATTGGCTCTCCCGGCAAGACGGCGATCGACGCCGCCGCCAAGCCCAAGACCAATGACTACCTCTACTGGGTCACCATCAACCTGGACACCAAGGAGACCAAGTTCTCCAAGACCCTGGCCGAGCACCTCGGCTACGTGGAGCAGTACAACACGTGGTGCGCGGCCAACCCGGGACGCTGCGTATGATGCTGCGGGCGGCCGTGCTCGGGCATCCCATCAGCCATTCGAAGTCGCCCGCGCTGCACCGGGCGGCCTACGCCCACCTGGGCGTGGACTTCGCGTACTCCGCCATCGACGTGACGGAAGCCGCGCTGCCGGAATTCATGCGGCAGGTCAGGGATGAAGCGCGCACGGACGGCGTCTGGCGGGGGCTCTCGGTCACCATGCCGCTGAAAACCGCGATGGTGGCCGAAGTGGACGAGGTCCGGGGCGTGGCACGCGCTCTCGGCGTCGTCAACACCGTCGCCTTCGAATCCGGCGGCCGCAGTGCTGACCACACCCGGCTGGTCGCGTACAACACCGACGTTGCCGGCATCGTCAACGCGCTCCACCATGCGGGGGCGGCCACGGCGCCCACCGCTGCCGTCCTCGGCGGCGGCGGCACCTCGGCAGCGGCCATCGCCGCGCTCAAAGAACTCGGGGCTGCATCGGCTGATGTCTTCGTGCGGGACGTCAGCCGTGCCGCCGAGGCCCGGGCCGCCTCAGTGGCAGTCGGACTCCCCGTCCGAGTGCTTCCGCTCGCCGGCGCGGCCGCCGCGGTGGCCGCGGCCGACGTCGTCATCTCCACGCTGCCTCCCCGCGCGGCCGATGCGCTGGCCGGCGAACTGGCGGCCGAGCCGCCCCGACACGACGAGGCGGGACGCCGCGGCGTGCTCCTGGACGTCGCCTACGATCCGTGGCCCAGCAGGATTGCCGCCGTCTGGCTGGACGCGGGCGGGGCCGTGGTCCCCGGCCTTGAAATGCTCATCTACCAGGCAGTGGAGCAGGTGCGGCTCTTCACCGGGTTGGGCGAGGCCATGCCGGCCGGAGTCATAGATGTGATGTGTGACGCAGTCGGGGCGCCCCGACGGGTGTTCTAAGCTCCCGACATGGCAGGATGGAATTTATGTTGCGTTGGTTGACTGCCGGAGAATCCCATGGCCCGGCACTGGTCGGAATAATTGAAGGCGTGCCCGCCGGTGTGGAACTCACCAGCGCCCAGATCAGCGAGGCGCTGGCCCGCCGCCGGCTCGGCTACGGCCGCGGCGCCCGGATGAAATTCGAACAGGACGTCGTCACGATCCTCGGCGGCGTGCGGCACGGCCTGACCCAGGGCGGTCCCGTCGCCATCCAGGTCGGCAACACCGAGTGGCCCAAGTGGGAACAGATCATGTCCTCCGATCCCGTGGCCCCGGAAGTCCTGGCCGACCAGGCCCGGAACGCCCCGCTCACCCGGCCCCGGCCCGGCCACGCCGACTTCACCGGCATGCAGAAATACGGCTTCGACGAGGCCCGTCCGGTCCTGGAGCGTGCCAGCGCCCGCGAGACGGCCACAAGGGTCGCGCTCGGCACGGTCGCCTCCGCCTTCCTCAAGCAGCTCGGGATCGAACTCGTCTCCCACACCGTGTCCATCGCCAGCGTTGCGGTACCGGAAGGCCGGCCCCTGCCGGTCCCGGACAACGTGCTGGCCCTCGACGCCGATCCTCTGCGCTGCTTCGACCGCGAAACCTCCGACGCCATGGTGGCCGAAGTCGACGTCGCGCACAAGGAAGGCGAAACCTTGGGCGGTGTCGTCGAGGTGCTCGCCTACGGCCTCCCGCCCGGACTCGGCAGCTACGTCCACTGGGACCGGCGCCTCGACTCGCGCCTGGCCGCGGCCCTCATGGGCATCCAGGCCATCAAGGGCGTCGAGGTCGGCGACGGCTTCCTCACGGCGGCCCGCCGCGGCTCGGCCGCCCACGACGAGATCGTCAAGGACGCGAACGGCAAGATCATCCGCACGTCCAACCGCGCCGGCGGGATCGAGGGCGGCATGAGCATCGGCGACGTCCTGCGCGTCCGCGCCGCCATGAAGCCGATCGCCACCGTGCCCCGCGCGCTCAAGACCGTGGACGTCAGCACGGGAGAGGCCGCCAAGGCCCACCATCAGCGCTCCGACGTCTGTGCCGTTCCGGCCGCCGGCGTGGTGGCCGAGGCCATGGTGGCCCTCGTGCTCGCCGAGGCGGTCGCAGAAAAATTCGGCGGCGACTCCGTCCAGGAGACCGCCCGCAACATCAAGGGTTACCTGGACAACATTCCGGCGTCCCTGGACTCGATCGGCCACTAGTGCCGGTCTGGAACACCGACGGGCCCTCCGCCGCGGCGAAGCCCGCGGCACAACACGTCGGCCCGGTTGTCCTGATCGGTCCGATGGCCGTGGGCAAATCGGCGATCGGACAGCAGCTCGCGCAGCACCTGGGATCCGCCTTCGTGGACACCGACGCCGTGGTGGTGGCCCAGCACGGGACCATCGCCGAGATCTTCGCCAGCCGTGGCGAGCATGCCTTCCGTGAGCTGGAAGCCCGGGCCGTGGCCCGCGCTATCGAAGAGGCACAGGGCAGCAACGCCGTCATTTCGCTTGGCGGCGGTGCAGTCCTTGACTCCGGCACGCAGCAGCTCCTGGGCCGCTGTACCGTGGTGTACCTCGAATGCGACGCCGAGACCGTGGCGGAACGCATCGCCAGGAATTCGGGCCGGCCGCTCCTGGCCGGCGACGCCATGGGCCGGTGGCGGGCCCTCTTCGCCACCCGGCAGCCGGTCTACGAACGGCTCGCGGACCTGGTCCTGGATGTCCGGAGCGGCAGCGTTCCGGAACTGGCTCACCGGCTGGAAGATGCGCTGGGGGAGTATGCCGCGGCGAAAACCGCTGCCGTGCCCGCCCCAGCGGCGACAAAGGAAGTTGAAAAGTGAGTACCGAATCAACCGTCATCAAAGTCACCGGACAGACGCCCGGTGAGAACTACGACGTCGTGGTGGGCCGCGGCCTCCTGGCAAGCCTTCCGGGGCTCCTGGGCGAGCGCGTCAAGCGCGTCCTCGTCATCCACCCCCGCGCGCTCCGGCTCACCGGCGACACCGTCCGGGAAGAGCTGGCCGCCGCAGGCTTCACAGCGCTGACCGCCGAGATCCCGGACGCCGAAGAAGGCAAGCACATCGAAGTGGCGTCCTTCTGCTGGCAGGTGCTGGGGCAGAACGACTTCACCCGGTCCGACGCCGTCGTCGCGGTCGGCGGCGGCGCCGTGACCGACCTCGCCGGCTTCGTCGCCGCAACCTGGCTCCGCGGCGTCAAGGTCATCCACATGCCCACGAGCCTACTGGGCATGGTGGACGCCTCCGTCGGCGGCAAAACCGGCATCAACACCGCCGAGGGCAAGAACCTCGTGGGCGCGTTCCACCCGCCCGCCGGTGTCCTCGCGGACCTCGACACGCTCGAGACCCTGCCGAAGAACGAGATCATCTCCGGCATGGCCGAGGTCATCAAATGCGGATTCATCGCCGATCCCGCCATCCTTGAACTGATCGAAAAGGACCCATCCGCGGTCTCCGATCCCCGCTCGGACATCCTGCGGGAACTGATCGAACGCGCCATCAGCGTCAAGGCCCGTGTGGTCTCCGCCGATCTGAAGGAAACCGGCCAGCGCGAGATCCTGAACTACGGCCACACCCTGGGCCACGCCATCGAACTCGCCGAACGCTACTCCTGGCGCCACGGCGCCGCCGTCTCCGTGGGCATGATGTTCGCCGCCGAACTGGCCCGCAGCGTCGGCCGGCTCAGCGACGCCGACGCCGACAGGCACCGCAGCATCCTGGAAAGCCTCGGGCTTCCCATCACCTACCGCCGCGACCGCTGGCAGGCCCTCCTTGACGGCATGCGGCGGGACAAGAAATCCCGCGGCGACCTGCTGCGGTTCGTGGTCCTTGACGGCATCGGCCGGCCCGGCATCCTCGACGTCCCGGACACGTCGCTGCTGTTCGCCGCATACCAGGAGATCGCCTCCTGATGATGATGGTCAAGGGCGGCACGAGCGAGTGGCCGGATGCCGGGTTTCCCGGCATCCGGATCAATCCGCAAAGCCTGATGCCCCAGATCGTCAACGAAGACGCCATGGCCGCGGCGTTGGCGGCCTCGACCGACCCCGGGGACCTGGTGTTCGTCCGGCTCGTTGAAGGGCATGCGGCCGAGGCCGCCGAGCTCCTCGCCGAAGCCCGATACAGAGACCCCGGCTCGCTCCGGCTGCGGATCTTCGAGGCGGATGTGCTCCGGGTTTCGAACCGGTTCGACCGGGCCGTGGAGGTGTTCCGCCAGCTCCTCGCCGAAACCCAGGGCACCCTGGAAGAGGCGGCCGTCCGCCAGCACATGGGCCGGTCCTACTTCGCCGGCGGCAACGTCGGCGCCGCCGTCGAATCCTTCGCCAAGGCCCTCGATTTGCGGGTGGCCGGCTCTGCCGACGCGGCCCTCATCTACGCCTCCACGGTCGCGCTGCAGCGTGCCCGGGAAGTGCTGGAACAGCAGTCCTGAGCCGCCGTCGGGCAGCTGCCCACGGGAACCGGTAGAATAGAACTTGGATTTTTGACAAACACGCGCTGGCGGCCGCTTGGCATGCCGGCCCGGCATACGACGTCCGGCCGATCGCACCGGCCGACAAGAACCAGATAGAAACTAAGAGGATACAGTGGCAACCACTAACGACATCAAGAACGGAACCGTCCTCAAGCTTGAGGGCCAGCTTTGGAACATCATCGAGTTCCAGCACGTCAAGCCCGGCAAGGGTGGCGCGTTCGTACGCACCAAGATGCGCAACGTGATGTCCGGCAAGGTCGTCGACAAGACCTTCAACGCCGGGCTCAAGATTGAGACCGCCACGGTTGACCGCCGCGATTACCAGTACCTGTACCAGGACGGCGCGGACTTCGTCTTCATGGACACCTCTGATTTCGACCAGCTCACCGTCCCGGCTGCCACCGTCGGCGACGCCACCAACTTCATGCTCGAAAACCAAATGGTCAACATCGCCATCCACGAGGGCAACCCGCTCTACATCGAGCTGCCCCCGAGCGTCGTTCTCGAGATCACCTACACGGAGCCGGGCCTGCAGGGCGACCGCTCCTCGGCCGGCACCAAGCCCGCCACGCTCGAAACCGGCTACGAGATCCAGGTGCCGCTGTTCGTCGAGAACAACACCAAGGTCAAGGTCGATACCCGCGACGGCAGCTACCTCGGCCGGGTCAACGACTAGTGAGTGCCCGCGGTAAGGCCCGGAACCGGGCCCTCGATGTCCTCTTTGAGGCCGAGCAGCGCTCCGCCTCTGCGTTCGACGTACTGAAGTCGCGCCGCGAGCAGACAGACCAGATCGTCAACCCGTACACCCTCGAAATCGTCGAAGGCGTGGTGTCGCACCAGGCCGCCATCGACGAGTTCCTGGAAACCTACTCGCAGGGCTGGACCTTGGAGCGGATGCCCTCGGTGGACCGCATCATCCTGCGGATCGGCACCTGGGAACTGCTCTACAACGACGACGTCCCGGACGGCGTAGCCGTCAGCGAGGCCGTGGCCCTGGCCAAGACGCTCTCGACCGACGAATCGCCGTCGTTCATCAACGGCCTTCTCGGCCGGCTCCAGCAGCTGAAGCCTTCCCTGCTGGCCTAGGCTCCCGTCGCAGCGAAGAACCCCCGTCCAGGACTGACCTGGACGGGGGTTCTTTTCGTTCTCCGGGAAGACTTAGCCGATGACGGCGGCCCGGAGGGCGGCGATTTCGGCGACCTGGTGCTGCTCGTCGCGCTGGCGGGCCGGCACGTCCCGGCCACTGAGGATCTGTTGCCGGGTGAAAGCCAGCCGGGTGGCGGCATCGAACAGCGCCTTCATTTGCGCGCCCCGGCCCACGGACTTGGCCCAGCGCAGCGCAGCACGGCGGCCGCTGCTGGTGGCCAGCATGTCCACCTCGGCCGCGGTGAACCAGCCCGCGGCCGCGTATTCCCTGAGCCGCTGCCGGGTGAGCCTGCGCTCCGCCACCCGCAGGAGCACGATGACCAGTGCCGCCAGGAGGAAGATCGGCACCTACACGAACACGTACTGGGCCAGGAAATCCTGGCCCATGCTGTTCCAGCC
>NZ_JBFTHK010000138.1:0-11783 GCF_056394205.1 Arthrobacter sp. 10T413_2
CATAGGGACACCCCCCCCGTATTGTTTTGATGGTGGCCGTTGCAGCCACTRTCATCACACTGCCCGGCGCACACAGCCCTGAGCAAAGTCAGCCGGGCGGGCCGCCTCGATAGGCTTCGAGTGCGTCTTCTCTGATCCACTTTCTGGTGAGTAAAGCGTCCAGAACGCAAGAAACGACGACGGTCGCCCAGGAAATCCATATAGGGGCGAGACCCGCAACGACGAATGCCATGACGGCAACCACKAAGCCGCCAGAGACAAAGCCATAGATTCGGCGTGCAGAGGTCGCAAATCGTGCCTCCTGTGTCTCGCGAAAGTGGTTCAGCATCAATCCCCCATGGTTCGAACCGGAGCCTACAGCACTGGTTRCGCCAAATAGCGCTTATAGATGCGCGCCTGATGCCGCTGCGATTCACAGTTCCAGCCCACAGCGACTTAGCTTGAACTGTTTTATTGGAGGCAGGATCCTGCCGGTTGGGGGTTTCGGTCATGTTCGGCGCCCGCCCCACCGCCGTTCCGGCAGGATCTTGCCGAATTGCAGTTACTGAGGCAKGATGGGAGCCATGACCCRCCCAAGCGGMAGCATCCTGCCTCTTCCGGTGCGGGGAATGCGGGAAGTGCGGGGAATACGGGAGGCGGGCGCGGCTATGAGTGATGCTTTGTCAGTGGCTGCGGGCATCCGGAGCGCCCGCAAGGACGCCGGAATCACGCAGGAGGACCTGGCCCACCTGGCGGGAACTTCGGTGCGCACCGTCCGGGCCATCGAGACGGGAAGCGGCAACCCGTCGCTGCAGGCCGTCATCGCCGTCAGCAATGTCCTGGGCCTGCATCTGACGGTGCAGTAATGGGGGTCCCGGCGCCGGAGGACCTGCAGGACCTGAAGTTCGTCCGGTCCGCGGACGTATATAAGAGCGGCGTTTGGGCCGGACACCTGAGCCGGACCGATTCCGGMGCGGTGAGGTTCGACTATCTCCCGGRCTATCTCACGTCCGGCCAGCCTGCCGTGGCCGTCTCCCTCCCGCTGTCCGCGGCAGCGGTGGAGAGCCCTGCCGGGGCGTTGCCGGCGTTTTTCGCCGGACTCCTGCCCGAGKGGCACCGGCTCACGGTCTTGAAGAATGCGACCAAGACCAGCTTCGACGACGAACTCACCCTCCTGCTGGCTGTCGGGGCGGACGTGCCGGGAGACGTCCAGGTGGTCCCCGCGGGCGCCCCTCCGGCGGAACCGCCCAGCCTTGCAGACACGTCCCGGCCGGAGGAACTCGACTTTTCCGTGCTGGCCAACACGGTGGACCTGCACAGCCTGCCGGGGGTCCAGCGGAAGACCAGCGCCTCGATGCTGACCACCCCGCTCGCCCTGCGCGGGCACCGCTACGTGCTCAAACTGGACCCGCCGGAACATCCCCATCTGGTGGTCAACGAGGCCGCTCATTTGCGCGCCGCGAAGTCGCTGAAGATCCCGGTGGCCAAGAGCCGGGTCATCGCGGACCGGAACGGCCTCCCCGGTCTGCTGGTGGAACGGTTCGACCGCGTCAGGAATCCGGCCGGCGACTGGATCCGGCTTCCCCTCGAGGACGGCACCCAGGTGCTGGGGCTGCCGCCGGCGGCGAAGTACGGCGTCAGCTCAGAGCAGGTGGCAGCGGCCCTGGCCGGGATCTGCAAGGCACCAGTGGTCGCGAGCCGCAACCTCTACCTGCAGTTTGTCTTTGCCTGGCTGACCGGCAACGGCGACCTCCATGCCAAGAACCTGGCCGTCCTCGGGCACGGACCGGAACGCACAATCGCCCCGGTCTTCGACGTCCCGTGCACCCTCCTCTACGGCGACGAAACCCTCGCTCTGCCCGTCTCGGGGAAGACCAGGAACCTCAAGGCGAGGCACTGGGCAGAGTTTGCCGGCACGCTGGGCCTTCCGCCGAGAGCGGCGGMCTCGGCCAACAGGACCGCGCTCGCTGCCGCGGGCACCGTCAGGCTGGAGGACTTGCCGTTMACCGGGTCGCCGCTGCGCGGTGCGCAGCGGGAACTGGGATTTCGACGGCGGGAACTGACCGGCTGATCGCAGCTTTTCCCACGGCCAGGCTCTTGCGCGGGGTCCGGGGAGGGTGCAGAATTCAGGGACTTTAGTGCCCCACAGCGGCCAGTCGCCGTCCGAGGGAGAAACATGCCTGCGAACGTTTTCGAGCAAAATCCCCGGGAAGCTCGGGATGACTGAGCCGGCGCGCCATTACGGGTCCGGCGGGCACCGGGCCGCCGACGGGTCGAAGCCCGGACMGTGGCCCCTCGCCTGGCGGGTGGGCAGGATCCGGCCGCAGTACCTGACGGCGGCCGCCGTCGCAGTCGCCCTGGCGGTGAYAGGCAGCGTTTACGCAAGCGGCCAGGCGGGGATTCCGGATGAGCCCGCGGCTGCTGCGGCCGCTGCGGTTTCCGGTACCGCCGTCACGTCCCCGCTCACGGCCCAGGCACCGCCGGCAGTCACTGACGCCCGCCAGGCGGCCGCGCCGGAAGCTGCCGAGCCGGAAACCACTGATCTGGCCCTCCCCGCCCCGTCCGCGACTGCGGCCCCTTCCGTCACGACGCCCGCGGCCTCCGCGACTCCGGCCGCCTCCGTCACGACGCCCGCGGAAATCGCCGACGAGCCCGTCGCTGCCGTCACGGTCCCGACGATCACTCCCGAACTGGGCAGCCGGATCAACGCGATCATMGCGGCCAACAGCGCGTATGCACTGGGGGTATCTTTGATCGATGTCTCGGACGGAGTGGTCCACGGCTACGGGATCCAGGGCAATTTTGTGGCGGCCAGCACAGCCAAGATCCTCGCCGCGTCGGCCTACTACCACCTCGTGGAAACCGGCCGCGCCACACTGACTGCCCCGCTGGGCGCCTCAACGGCCGGGGCCCAGATCCGCCAGATGGTTCAGCAGAGCAACAACGATTCATGGCTCCTGATACTTCGTGCAGTCGGTCAGCGGCGGATGACGGACTACGCCGCGTCAATCGGGATCGGCTACGACTTCACGGTGAACCTGCTGACCCCGGAGGAGATGGCGCGGACCCTCTACCTGCTCTACACGGGGCAGCTGCTCAATGCGCGCAACACGTMCCAGCTGTTGTCCTACATGCAGAACACCAACTACGAGACCCTGATCCCGCCCGCGGTTCCGCCCGGCATAGGGGTTCACCACAAGTACGGGCTGCTGTTCGGAAACCTGCATGATGCCAGTGTCCTGGACAAGGACGGCCGCGCCTTCGTGTTCGTCGTGTACACGCGCGGCCGCGACTATTCGGACATGGGCCCCCGTACGGCGATCATTCAGCAGCTCACCCGGACGGTGACCGCCGCGTTGTTCTGAGCAATGATGGCTGTTAGGAACCGGCGTGTGCCCTTTCGGTGGTGCCGTAGACGTCAGGGCTGACCTTATAGCCGTGGCGGTCCTGAGCCAGCGCCCGCTTGTTKACGGCGGCCAGGGCAGCCGCATCAAGCGTCGTGGTCGAGTCAAGGTTGAGAACTTCCTGGCTGTCCCCGCCGGAGGCCGTGACTTTGAAGCTTCCCACTCCGGCGCGGTAGTACTTCTGCTGATGGCCGGCCGAGGCCCCGTCGAGCGGGTTGAATTCGTCGATCTTCAGGATATTGGCCTTCCGGCTGGCCACCTGGGCGCAGTCCAGGAAGCCAATCGAGGGCGCTGATGCCTGCGTGTAGGGTCCAGAGCCTTTCGAGGGGTGCGCCAACATGGCGATGCCTGCCCGTGCCTTGTCGACTCCTGTGATGAAGGTGTTKGGGGCGCCGGTGAACTTTCCGGCGTCGAACTCCTCCGGGTACTCACCCAGGAGCCAGACGGCTYCCTTTTCGGTCTGCGCGAAGAAGGCCAGTTCTGATTCTTCAAGGACTCCGTCGTTGTAGTCCCGGTCCCACAGGACCACCGCGCGGACTCCGTCGATCTCCTTTGTCAGTCCCGTCACGATCGACACCACGCGGTGCGTATGGACCTCCGGCGGACTCGTGGTGAGGTCCGTGACGGTGCCGCTGAACTCGGAACGGGTTCCCGGCTTMATGGGAAGCCAGGTGTTGTCCACCGTGGGCTMGTGCGGGAAGTTTCCGGCGTTGAAGTCGGGCAGCGAACCAGGGCCGCAGTCTGTCGCGGTCCCGGTCGAGGCGCGGGCCGGCGCGGGGCCGGTACCGGCGTCCGCTGCACCGGCCGTGAGGAGTGACAGCGGCAACGCCACGAGGCAACTGACTACGGCAATGTTCTTGTGCAACATCGGACATTCCTTTTTGGGGTTCCAGACCGGCCCGTAGCCGGGGTCAAACGGTCGCCGGGCCGGCGGCCGCGCGTTCCTTCTGACGGGTCTTCTTGKATTTGGCGAACCGGAGATAGAGCGAGGGAACGACGAACAGATTGAGCAGGGTAGAGGTGACCAGGCCGCCCAGGATGACGACGGCCATGGGGTGTTCAATTTCATGGCCGGGGATGTTGCCCATGACGACCAGGGGCACCAGCGCCAGCCCGGTGGCCAGGGTGGTCATGAGGATCGGCGAGAGCCGCTMCGCCGCCCCGCGCATCACCAGAGGACGGCCGAAGGTCTCGCCCTCATGCGTTTCCAGATACTGGCAGTGGTTGATMAGTAGGATGCCATTGCGGGCAGCGATCCCCATCACGGTAAGGAAGCCAACGAGGGACCCGAGGGACAGGACACCGCCGGTCATGTAGGCGGCTATGACGCCGCCCACCAGGGCCACCGGCAGCGTCAGCAGCGACAGCACGGCCAKCCGCCAGCTCCGGAAGGACGCCTGCAGCAGCAGAAGGATCACGGCAAGCGCCGCCGCGGAGAAGATCATCAAGCGGTTCGTTGCCGCTTCGCGTTCGGTGTACTCGCCAAGCAGCTGCACGCTGTAGCCGGTCGGCAGATCCAGGCTTTCCAGCCGCGACTGCAGCGCGCCGACCACCTTTCCGAGGTCTGCCCCCTGGGCCAGGAAGGATCCCACTTCCACGCGGCGGGAGCCGTTGGTGCGGTCGATCTGGTTCGGCGTCGGCTGCAGACTCACGCTCGCGACGTCGGCCAGGCGCACCCGCTGTCCGCTMGGCGTGTCGATGGGGAGGTCTTCGATGCTGGTGACGCTGGCCCGGGTCGCCGGGGTGCTCCAGACCTGAACGTCGTAGGCCCGGCCGTCGCGGAAAACGTCCCCGACTTCCTCGCCCGCAACGAGCGTCGCGGCAGCGCGCCGGACGTCGCCGGGCTTGAGCCCGTACTTCTGCGCCGCGGCCAGATTGACCGTGACGGCGATCTGGGGGACCTCCACTTCAAGGGAGACATGCGCGTCCTCGGTGCCTTGGATCCCGTCCAAAATGGTCTTGACCCGCTGCGCCTGTTCCCGGAGCACGTTCAAATCGTCCCCGTACACCCGGACCAGGATGGGCTCGCTGGCGCCGGTGATGACCTCTTCGATGCGCTCCTTCAGATACGTTTGGACGTCGCGGTGCAGTCCCGGGTAGCCGTCGACCACTTCCTGGATGGCGGCGACCGTCTTGTCGTAATCGGCGTGGCGGTCGATGCTGATCCAGTGTTCGCCGGCATTGACACCGACGATCTCGTCCGCGGCGAACGCTTGCCCAATGTGCGTCCCGCAGTTCAGGACGCCGGGGACCTTGAGGAATTCCTCGCAGCCACGCTGCGCGATCCGGTACTCCTCCGCGGCAGAGGTGCCCGGCTGCGAGACCCAGTGCATCAGGAAGTCCCGTTCCTTGAAGGTGGGGAACAGGGACGAGCCCATCAGGGGAGCGATGACCAGGCCCACCACCGCCAGCACCCCAAAGCCGGCGTAGCCGTACCGGGGCCTGTTCATGCTCTTGGACAGGGCGGCGTGGTAGCCGCGTTTGAGCACACGGACCAGGGGAGGGTCGCGTTCTTCGAGTTTGGCGTTGCCCAGAAGGATCAGCGCCAGGGCCGGTGTGACAGTCAGTGCCACGAGCATGGAGGCGAGGACGGCCAGGGTGTAGGCGACGGCGAGCGGGCGGAAGAAGACGCCCGTGAGCCCGTCCAGGAAGAAGATCGGCACGGCCGCGACAACGATGATCAGCGTCGCGTACACGATCGGGCTCCGCATCTCGAGCGAGGCCCGCAGGACCACCGACGACGCGGATTCGTCACCGCCCTGGGCGCGGTGCTGCCGGAGCCGGCGCATGATGTTCTCGACGTCGATGATCGCGTCATCGACCACGACGCCGACGGCGATCACCAGCCCCGCCAGGACCATCGTGTTGATCGAACTGGACGTGAAATACAGCACCAGTGCGGCCGTGAGGAGGGACAGCGGAATGGCGATGAGGCTGATCAGTGCCGTGCGCCATTGGAAGAGGAACGCGACGAGGATCATGACGACCAGCAGGCAGCCCAGCAGCAGCGCGACACTGAGGTTGGAGATTGCCTCCTCAACGAAGCTGGCGGGGCGGAAGATCGTGGTGTCGAAGTTGATGCCGCTCAGGCCCGGCTGCAGCTCGTGCAGGGCCTCCTCCACGCCCCTGGTCACATCCAGGGTGTTGCCCCAGGGCAGCTTCTCGACGATCAGCATGAGCCCGTGGCCGTTGTTGATCACGGCGTCACCAATGAGCGGMTGATGGTCCTCCACCACCTGGGCCACATCGCCCAGATGCAGTGCCACCCCGTCCTTTTCCCGAATGGTCACCTGGGCCAGGTCTGCAGGGGTCTGGATCGGCTGGACGTGACGGATGCMCATCCTCTGGGTGGKGCTGTCGATGAAGCCGCCTGTGCCGATGAACCGTCCGGGCGAGTATTTCAGCAGGCCGGCGTCCAGGGCACCGGCGGTGACTTCCATAACMTGGTTGAGGGRGACGTTCTGGGCMTTGAGCTTGTCAGGTTCAACCTGCACCTGMAGCATCTGGAGCCGCTCACCCCAGATGGCCACGTTGGCCACGCCGGGAACCCGCAGCAGCCGGGCCCGGATCGTCCAGTAGGACAGCATCGACATTTCGATGAGCGAGTGGTCTTGGGATGTCATCCCGATCTTCATGACCCGGCTGGTCGAGGACAGCGGCTGCAGCATCACCKGCGGGGCCGCCCAGGTGGGCAGCGCCGCGGTCACCGAGGCCATCCGTTCCGACACCAGCTGCCGGGCGTTGAGCAGGTCCGTGCCCTCGTGGAAAACGAGCACGATCGACGACAATTGGGGCACGGACTTTGACCGCAGCTCGTCCAGGCCCGGCATGCCGCTCACGGCGGCCTCGATCGGCACGCTGACGAGCTCTTCGACTTCCTGGGCGGTCAACCCCAGGCAGGCGGTCTGGATTTCCACGCGGGGCGGGGCGAATTCAGGGAAGACGTCCACGGACGCGGCACTCAACTGCAGGGAACCGAGCAGCATGACGGCGCATGCGAGGGCGACGACGACCGTCCTGAATCGGAGGCTGATCCCGATGAGCCAGCGCATGTCAGTGGGCCGTGTCGAATTCAGCGCCGAAGAGTTCCTCGGCCCCCGTGGTGACCACTACGGTGCCTRCCGGAGGCCCCGCCGTCAGGACGGCGACGTCGCCGTTGATGCGCTCGACCGTGATGGGCTGGCGGATGTAGACCCGGGGCTCGGGGTTGGTGTAGACCCACGTCTTGCCCGTGCTGTCATAGATTACGGCCCCGTAGGGGACGGTGAGCTTCTTGGTMTGGGGATCCGTGGCCGTCGCGGCGGTTTCGATTCCGACGCGTTCGACGGCGTGTTCGGTGAGGGTCAGCCGGTGCAGGTCCGTGCCGGGCACTTCGGCAACGACCGCAGGATCGCCGTCGGCCGGGGCGGCTGCCGGCGTAGGGCTGCAGCCTGCGATGCTGAGCGCCGTCAACGCCGTCACAAACGCCCCGATGATGAATGACGCAACCTTGTTGCCCCGCTGCTGCGAAGGTGTGGAATTCATGATGCATCCTKACTTTCAGTCCGTGCAGCGGAGCCCTGGCCGGTCTGTGCGCCGGGTGCCGGCTTCGGCTCGAATCTGAGCAGCACGGCGGGCACGACTATCAGGGTGAAGAAAAGCGTTGTCAGCAGGCCGCCCCAGATGATGACGGCGAGCGGCTGGATGATTTCCGTTCCGACGACGCCCCCGAAGAGGACCAGGGGCAACAGCGCCAGGCCCGATATCAGGGTCGACATCAGCACGGGACCCAGCCTCTCCCGGGTCCCGCGGACCACCAGGGCAGGCCACGGTGCAGTGGCGTCCCCGGCACGCAGGCTCCGGACGTGGCCGGTCAACAGGAGGGCACCGCGGACGGCGCTCCCCAGGACGGCGGCGAAGGCGACCAGAGCCACCAGCGAGTTGACCCCGCCCGTGGCCTCGGCGGCCAGCACGCCGCCGGACAGCGCGAGGATCAGACCGAGGAAGAGCGGTGCGGCAAGCCGCCAGCTTCCCGTCGCCGTTTGCAGCAGGACCAGGATGCCGGCCGCGGCAACCGCCGCGAGGAGCCAGAGCCACTGGTAATTGCTCTGCTGCTGGGCGTATTGGGTGAGGATTTCCGCGTGGTACGACATCGGGAACTGCATCTTCTGCAGGCTTGCGTCGATGTCGCGCTGGATGTCGCCCAGGGGGCGGCCCTGGATCTCGGCTTTGACATCGATGCGCCGCGACGTGTCATCGTGCAGGATGACGGACTCGTTCCCGACCATGGTCACTTGTGCGATGTCGCCGAGGCGGGCATGTCCGCCGTTGGGGGTGTCGATGATCAGGTCGCGGACGCTGTCCAGGCTGTTGCGGGTGGCTGCAGTCCCCTTCACGATGACCGAGAAGACTTTCTGCTGTTCGTAGAGGTTCCCGACTTCAATGCCCTGCAGCAGTGCGGCGGCCGCGCGCCGGACGTCGCCGGGGACGACGCCGGCCTTTTGGGCCGCGGCGAGGTCCACCTTGACCTCGGCGATCGGCTGCTCGGCCGGCAGGTCGACATGGGGGTTGACGACTCCGGCCGTGTGCTCCAGCAACTGTTGCACCTCCGCCGCCTTCTGCCGCAGGATCGCCGGGTCGAGTCCAAAGACCCGGACGGCAAAGCCGCTGTCCGCCTCTTCCCGGATCTGGTCGATGCGCTCCTGGGGGTAGGTGGAGATCTTGCTTGTCAGGCCCGGATAGCCTGCGATCACCCGGTCGACGGCGGCGGCCGTGTCGGCGTAGGAGGCGTCGTCGGCCACCGTCACCCACAGCTCGCCGGAGCTGACGTCGCCGACCTGATCGGAGGTGATGGCGCGCCCGACGTGCCCGCCGACGTTGGCCACGCCGGGCAGGGCGCGCAGCTCTGCGGCTGCTGCCGCGGTAACCCGGCTCATTTCCTGGTCGGAGGTTCCGGCACTCGCGTTCCAATGCACCACCAGGGTCTTGTCCGCCAGCACCGGCACGACGGGATTGCTCCCGGCCAGCTGGGGAACGAGCGCGAGTCCGGCCAGTGCAACCACCGCCGCGGCAGCGAACACCCACCGTGTCTTCCCCGCCAGGCGCGTCACGAGCCGGCCGTACGCGCCTTCGAGCCGCCTTAGCGACCGGCGCTCCGGCGCGTTGGAACCGGCAGGAAGGACGAATGCCAGGGCGGCCGTAACGGTGATCGCGATGATCATCGAGACAACCAGGGCGATCAGGTAGCTCTGCACCAAGGGCCCGAAGAGGGCGCCGTTCTCACCGGAAATGAAGAGCGCAGGCATGACAGCCAATGCCATGATCAGCAGCGAGTAGAGGATCGGCGTGCGGACAGCCCGCAGGGCCGCCGGGATTACTGAATCGCCCGGTTGCCGGTCCTGGGCTTCCCCGTCCTGCGCCTCCTGGTTCTGGGCCTTTTGCTTCTGCGCCTGCTGGCGCCGTGCCTGGGCAATGCCGTTGAGGTCCTCTGCGACATCGCCCACGATGACCGCCAGGGCCAGCACCATGCCCGCCAGGACCATGGTGTTCATCCCGGCGCCGCGCCAGTCGAGCACCAGCGCCGCCGCGGTCAGCGACACCGGAATGGTGATGAGGCTGATCAGGGCCGTGCGCMAGGAACGGAAGAAGACGCCGAACAGGGCAACGATCAGCAGGAGAGTAATGAGCAGAGCGATGCCGAGCGTTCCGACCTCGTTGTCGATAAATGAGGCCTGCCGGTACACGCTGGTATCGATGKTGACCCCTGGCAGGCCCGGCTGGAGCGCGCGGAGTGCGTCGTCAACGCCGCGGGTCACGTCCATCGTGTTCGTCTCGGGGAATTTCTCGATGACMAGCAGCAACTCGGCGTCCCGGCTCAGCAGGGCGTCGCCGATCAGCGGCTGGTGGTCCGTGGCCACGGTGGCCACGTCCTTGAGCAGGAGATTGCCGCTGGCCCCCTCGATGGGAACCTGGCCCAGGTCCTCCGGCGTGGTGATCGGCAGGACATGCTGAACACCGATCCGCTGGTGGCCCGTCTCGAAGAAGCCGCCGGTGCCCGGTGTGGACGCCTCCAGGTAGCTCAGTGGCGAAACCCATACTGAGTTGCCGGTCGTCTTGATGACTTCATCCAGCGTGACCCCCTTGGCCTGGAGCTGCGCCGGATCCACCAGGACTTGAAGTTGTTGGTCCCGCAGGCCCCAGATCGCCACGTTCGCGACGCCGGGCACGGCCAGGAGCCCGGGCTTMATGGTCCAGCGGGCCAGCACTGACATGTCGATGGCCGACATGTCTTTGGAGGTCAGCCGGATCATCATGACCCGACTCGTCGAGGACAGCGGCTGCATCAGCACGGGTGCCGCCGACACGTTGGGGAGTGCGCGGGCCTGGGTCAGCCGTTCGGAGACCAGCTGGCGAGCGCGGAAGAGATCGGTCCCGGGCTTGAAGACCATCTGGATTGAGGAAAGGCCTGGCACGGACTTGGACCGGATCGCCTCCACCCAGGCAACACCGTTCAGCAGGTCGGCTTCCATGGGCGACGTGATGAGCTGCTCAACCTCGGCGGCCGAAAGTCCCAAGGCTTCAGTCTRGATTTCCACCTGCGGCGGGGCGAATTCCGGAAAGGTGTCCACGGACATGCCCGGCAGGCTGGTGAGCCCGAGGGCCAGGATTCCCGCTGCCGCGGCGAGGACCAACAGCCGGAACTGCAAGACCCAGCGGAGGATTGCACCCATCATGGCCGGTACCGCGCAGGCTCCACAGCGTGTCCGCACTCAAGCAGGCCGCACTCAACAAGGGCGCAGCAAAGAAGGGTCCGGTCAAGGGGGATGAGGTGCTGACGTCGTCGGTAGCCGGGGCTGCTGTGCGCGGCCGGTGGAGCGGCCGCGCAATGAGGCGGTCCTGCCGCGCAACCGGCCTTCAGGAAGTTGGAGCTCAATGCTTGAGTTGTTGGGCAAACTGCCCGTTTGCTACGCACGGCGCGGCTCCTTGGTCCAAKGCCATAGCGCCCCCCAGCCGTCAAGAGCAATAATGATCTTCGGGCACACAGGCGTCAATAGAAATGCAGGTGACCGCCATGAAGGCAGCCGCAGGAGACCGYATCATCATCCGTGGGACCACGGTGGAGTCCACGGACCGGCACGGTCTGATCCTTGAGGTCAAGGGGGCCGATGGGGCGCCCCCGTACCACGTCAGATTCGACGACGGCCACGAGACGATMATGTTCCCCGGCGGGGATTTCGTCGTCGAACGAGCCGGGAACGGGCCMTAAAGGGGACCTGAGGAGGGCGCCGGGAACTGGGCCCCAGGACGCTCCGCCCTAGAAACCCGACGAGCTCCCGGAGCCGGAAAAGCTGCCGCCGCTGGACCCGTACCCGGTGGTGGCTCCGCCGCCGCGGGCGCTGCTGACGCTGCTGACGCCGGTGC
>NZ_JBFTHK010000139.1:0-11717 GCF_056394205.1 Arthrobacter sp. 10T413_2
GGCTGCGTCCACGTCAGGATCGACTTCCCGCTGGACGACGATGCCGGTGTGATGCGCCGCTTCCTGACGGCGGCGGCGGACCTCGTCGCCAAGTACGGCGGCTCGCTCTCGGGCGAACACGGCGACGGCCGGGCGCGCGGCGAACTGCTGAAGACTATGTATTCGCCCCGGGCCCTGGCCGCGATGGCCGGGTTCAAAGCGCTCTTCGATCTCCAGGACATCTTCAACCCCGGCGTCATCATCAATCCGGACCCGTTCGACGCGCACCTGCGCCGCCCGCACGCCGCCAGCCTGCTGGCATCGGACGGTTTTGCGTTTGCGCACGACGGCGCCAACATCACCAACGCCGTGCACCGCTGCGTTGGCGTCGGCAAATGCCGGGCCGATCTCCGCGAGGAGGGCGGGTTCATGTGTCCGTCCTACCTCGCCACTAAGGATGAAAAGGACACGACCAGGGGCCGGGCCCGCGTCCTGCAGGAAATGCTCAACGGCGGCGTAGTGGACATGTCCTGGAAGTCCCCGGAAGTCCATGAGGCCCTCGATCTGTGCCTGAGCTGCAAGGCGTGCGCCAGCGACTGCCCCACCGGCATCGACATGGCCATGTACAAGTCGGAGGCCCTGCACCAGAGCTACAAAGGCCGGCTGCGTCCGCTCAGCCATTACACGCTCGGCCGGTTGCCCACTTGGCTGGGACTGATCGGACCGCTCGGCCCCCTGGTCAACAAAGTTGCCTCCGTCGGGATCCTCCGCCGGACCATGCTGCGGCTCGCCGGGGCGGATCCCCGCCGGTCCCTGCCGACATTCCCGAAAGCGCCTTTCCATGCCTTGGCAGGGGCCCAAGCCGGAGCGTTGAACACCTCACGGGTCCCGGCGGCGGCGGGCGGCCCGACAGGGCACACGGCGGCCTCCGCCCCCAGGGTCCTGCTCTGGGTTGATTCGTTCTCGGACGCGCTGAGCCCCGATGTTCCCCTTGCCGCGATCAAGGTTCTGCAGGCCGCGGGATGTGACATCGAAATTGCCGGCCCCGGAGCGTGCTGCGGATTGACGCTGATCTCAACAGGACAGCTGACCGCGGCCAAGGCGGCCCTCCGGAAGACCCTGGACGTCCTGCACCCGCATGTAGCGGCCGGCCGGACCGTGATCGGACTCGAACCGTCCTGTACGGCAGTGCTCCGCGCGGACCTGCTCGAGCTGCTGCCCGACGACGAACGCGCCCGGCAGGTCTCCACCCGGACCCGGACCGTCGCGGAATTCCTCACATCCATCAACTGGGAGCCACCTGCGGGCGGCGAACGGATTCTTGCCCAACCCCACTGCCATCACAACGCCGTCATGGGGTACGGGAAGGATCTGGAGCTGCTGACGTCCATGGGCTGCGACGTGGATGTCTCCAACGGATGTTGCGGCCTCGCCGGCAATTTCGGCATGGAAAAAGGCCACTATGACGTCTCGGTGACCATTGCCGAACAGGGAATTCTGGGCAAGATCGCGGCTACCCCGGACCGGGACATCCTGGCGGACGGGTTCTCCTGCCGGACCCAAGTGGCCGATCTCGCCGGCCGCGGCTCCCGGCACATCGTCCAGATCATTGCGGAGGCGCTGGAGAACTGACCTAGCGGGTGTCCGGCAACGTGGTGAAACACGCCGGAAGGAAATGGGGCCAAAGGTTTTCCTAGGTTGCTGTGAGGATCATGGTCGACATTCGACAATCAATTGGGGGCGGTAGTCGTGGATTCTCACACAAGCAACGGACGATTGCGCCGTATTGCGGTCGCCGTCGTGCTGGCGGCAGCCGGCGTCGGCGCGCTCAGCGGGACTGCGCAGGCCGCCCCGGGCCCTGACGGACCCCGCTATTCGGCCGGCGGAACCGGAAGCGGCGACGAGTACTTTCCGTACTCAGGCAACGGCGGGTACGACGTCGTCCACTATGACCTCGCGCTCCGCTACGCGCCGCCGACGAACGCCACGGCCCTCGCAGGCCGCATCAACGGCGTCGCGACGGTCACGCTCCGCGCGACGCAGGACCTGGAGTCACTCAACTTCGACCTGCGCGGCCTCGACGTCACGTCGGTCCGGGTGGACGGCAAGGCCGCGACGCACGGGAAGTCGCAGGGCAACGACCGTGCCGAGTGGTCACAGAAGCAGGACGACGCGAACCGCATCTGGGAACTCACCGTCGGGCTGCGGCCGAAGCTGAAGGCCGGACAGACCACGACAATCGTCATCGACTACGGCGGAACCACCGGGCGGCCGCTCGACACCACCGGGGCACTCTATGGGTGGGTTACCACGGCTGACGGCGCGATGGTGGTCAACGAGCCCGACGGTGCTGCGACTTGGTACCCCGTGAACGACGACCCTGAAGACAAAGCGACCTACACGTTCCGCATCACGGTGCCTGCCGGCAAGACGGCGGTGGCGAACGGGTTGCCCGTCGGCCGTCCGGAGACCACGGCCGGATGGACGACCTGGACCTGGAATGCCTCGGACCCGATGTCCAGCTACCTGTCGACGGCGGACATAGGTGACTTCGCCTTGTCCCACGACGTGGGTCCGCACGGGCTGCCGATCATCAACGCCATCGACGCGGGCGTGACGGGTGCGGCACTGGCGGAGACGAAGGCGTCACTCGCGCTGCAGCCCCAGATGATCACCTTCCTTGAGGGCCAGTTCGGTCGGTACCCGTTCGAGTCGTTCGGCGCGATTGTCGACGACGACACGGTCGACTATGCGCTGGAGACGCAGACGCGGCCGGTCTACTCGGAGGTCGCGGACGAATACACGGTGGTACACGAACTGGGGCACCAGTGGTTCGGCGACGCGGTGAGTCCGTCTGACTGGAAGGACATCTGGCTGAACGAAGGCTGGGCGACCTACGTCGAATGGCTGTGGGCCGAGCACCAAGGTACGGCCACGATGCCTGAACACTTCGCGGACGCGGTGAGGTACCTTGACGCAGACAACCGCTGGGCGCTGAACATAGCCGACCCCGGCCGCGACAACTTGTTCGCGGGTCAGGTTTACGTCCGTGGAGCGGCTGCAATCTACTCGTTGCGCGCGAAGATCGGTGACAAGGCGTTCCTCGAAGGCGCCCGGTTGTGGTTGACCCGGTACAACAACGCGACCGCGAGCACAGGGGATTTCGAAGCCGTGATGGAAAAAACCTCCGGCCAGCAGCTCGACGCGTTCTTCGACGACTGGCTGCGCGACACCGACCGCCCGGCGATGCCGCAACTCCACGCACAGCTCTCGGCAGCGAAAACAAGCGCGACTCCGGGAACGTCAGGGCACGCGGTATCCCACGTCAGAAGAGGTCTGCCAGGTCCTCGTTGAGGTCGTCGATATCGAAGGCTTTGGGGTCCAGGATCTCGCCCGGCACCATTCCCAGCCACTCCCGGTACTCCCTATTCTCTTCGTGGCTTGGATCGTTCACGGCCTGGACAATGTTCGCCCATCCCCGCGTGCCGCCGCTGTCCTCCGCCGGCGCGGCACCGCGCCCCGCGGTGCACCGCGGGAGCTGCCCGCCGTCGTCGTCGGACGTCAGAACTTTCTCCAGCTTGATGCTGTGCACCCAGTTATCGCCGAAGTCATACGTGTAGGTCATGGTGCTGCCCACGGCCGGGAGCAGTTCGCCGACCGTGACCGACGATTCGTCGCGGGAAGCGTCACCGTAGACTTCACCCTCGTCGTTCAACGGCGCGTAGGCGGGGCCACGGAAGCCCCCGGTCCGGAACTCATGCAGATGGTAGTCGAACCAGCCGAACAGGGATTGGATCACCTGGTGCAGCTGCGGGAGCGGCATGCCCGCTGGAACCAGAACCCTCCGCCAGATAGGCGGCCTCGAATCGTTGAGCATGATTTTCAGCTGCAAAACCGGGGCGCCGGCCTGCGGTGCCGCCGTCGCTGCCGTCGGAGGCACCGCAGTCTCCGGAACTGCCGTCTCCGGACCTCCCCAGCGCAAGAACTGGTCATCATCCGGATCGTCCGGGTCTTCCTCAAGGCCCAGTTCTGCCAGCAGCCGCTCGTCGTCGAAAACGTCCGCCACGCAGCCAATGAGCGCCGCCGGCACCCGGAAATGGGTGTCGATAGTGAGCAGCCCCAGCTCGGAGAGCACTTCCAGGCGCCCCACGGCCATGCTGGTAAAAAGCTCGGTCATTGACTTTTCCGCCGCTGGCGCGTGGTGCGGGGCGGCGAGCACGCGCTCCAGCGACGGCGGATCCGCCGTCGTGGCCGCGATCAGAATCGACGCCTGGATTCCGGCGAGGATCCTTTCCCAAGGCTGTTCGGGGTCGAACCCGAGCACAGCCTCGCGCAGGAAGCACAGCGCGAAAAGGGAGAACTCGTCCAGCCGTTCCGAGTCGCTGCCCGTCAGGAAAGCGGCCGAGTCCGGAAACGGCACGGCCTTTGTCGACTTGATCTGAATCAGTTCGGCGGCTTCGAGGGCGTTCCACATCTGCGCTAGAAGCGGCACCTCATACATGCTCCGGACCCTGGGCACGGGCTCCGACGATACGGCAGTGCCCGGCAGCGGTGCACTCGCCTGCTTGGCCCCGCCCTTGACGGCGACGCTGACGCAGGCAGCCGCCGCTTCGATATCGCGCAGACGGAGCGCTCCGGTGGCCGTGACGGGCCGCCCATCGCCGATCCACCGCAGCAGTGCCGTCGCCCGTCGAATCAGCGGGAGCTCAGACAAAGCCTTCAGGGCCTCTTCTTCGGGGACGTACGGCACATCGATGACACCGGGTTCGTCGTCATCATCCGCGATGAGGTCCAGGAAATCCACGACGCCTGCCAGCTGCTCTGCGGAGCCGCTCCACCGGCCCGTCTCGGCAAGGAAATCAACATAGACGTGGAACGCGCCAACGATGAAACCGGCGTTCTCAAGGTCCGTCATCCCGTCGGCAGGAGCGTCGCTCAGGGCAACGACTTCGTCGGAGATCGCGGCCGCAAGGGGAACCGGCTCGAATCCGGTCACCTCCGCCGCGGCCGTGCTGTCCATATAGCGGCCGAGGACGTTCTCGACCTGCTTCAAGCACCCCAACGCCAGGGAGGCAGCGCCCGGCGAGCCGTCGTCGAACCACTGCACGAACGCCGGCGTAAGCGCGTCCAGTGCACGGCCAACGCGGAACGTGCTCAGGGAAACGGATCCAGACGCCGGAGAACCGGCGCCGCTCTTGCCCACGGCGCCCTTGTTCCGGTTCCTGCCGTTCTTGCTCATGGTTCCCCTACCTGATGGCGAACTTGCTGTTACGACGACGGTACTAACCCTTCGGGCAGCATGCCAGTTTCCGCCGCTGAGATACGTCAGAACCCGGACGGGACGTTGAAGGGTGTGATGATGTCGATCTTTGAGGATTCGCCGGGGTCGCCGTCAGTCAAGGCGCCGTGGGCGTGCATGATGATGCGGCAGCATCTCTGGATGTCCTGCTTGAGATCATGGTGCAGCACGGCACTCATTTTCCCCGCGCGGAGCAAAGCCACGTTATCCGGGACGAGATCGTGGCCAATGAACACGTCCGGCCTTCGACCGGCGGCATCGAAGGCTTCGCTGATGCCGGCGTTGCCGCCGCCGATCGAGTAGACGGCGCGAAGGTCGCGGTATGCCGCCAGGGCATCGCCCATCAGGAGCCGGGTTGTCCGGTCCAGCCCATCGCTGCCGGGCAGATACAGGACGTGCCGTCCGGGGTCCATGGCCCGCATGGCCGCCCGGAAACCCATTTCCCGTTCCTCCTCGCCGCGAAAGAAATCGTTGCTGACCGTCACGGCAACTGTTCCGGGTGCGGTTCCCAGCCACTGGTGGATCAAGTAGGCGGCCGTAGCCCCCGCCGATCTGTTGTCCATGCCGACGTAGGCCGCACGGTGACTGGCCGGAAGGTCGGTGACCAGGGTAACCACCGGGATCCCCATCTGGGCCAGCCGGTCCACAGCGGCCGTGATTGAGGGTAGGTCCGGGGCCTTGAGGATGACGCCGTGGCTCCCCCGCTTGGCGATCGTGTCCAATTCCCCCACACATTCATTCGCGGTCCACTGCTCGTGCAGATGGAAACGGGCCCGGAACACTGCCGGCCGCATGAGTGGCAGGACAGATTCCAGTGCGTGTTTCACCGACGAGGTGAACCGCACGGGAGCGTCGGCGACGACGTCCACCATGAATCTGCGTCCGGTGAGCTCCAGCTGGATTCGCTGGGCCTCCAGGTCCTTGATCGCCTGGCGCACCTGCCCCACGGTACTCTGCCGTACACCCGGGCGGTCATGGAGGACACGGTCCACCGTCGCGTCACTGACCCCTGCCTGGCGTGCGATTTCCCTGACCGAAAACGGATGGGTCATGAGGGTCCTTCCACGGCGATTTCTGATGTCTTTCTGATGGGTTTTGGTCTGGAAATGACTTTGCCATGAGTTCAAGCTGGAAGGCAAGGTACCAAACCAATGAAAGGAGCCTCCCATGAGCGAGACCGTGTCAGTAGAAAACCCTCAGTCCTGCATCGCATGCCGCCACTGTGAACGAACGAGTGCCGTATCTTTTGTGGCCATCAGCAGGCAACCGCAGCCGGCAGTAGCCGAGGACACATCCGGGCAATGCAGGGGCGCCGAATGATGGTTTTTTGATGGATTCAGACATTGTGGCGACCGCACCCGCCGGGGGAAGCTGGAAAGCACCTGCACGAACAACAACCCAAGAACGATGTTCAAGATGTTTCAAGGAGGAAACGCCATGACCACCACCGCGAACACCCACACCGTGGGCGCGAACAGCCCTCAGTGGTTTGCTGAAAGCAACTGCAAACTCGACGACTTCATCGCCCTTGTCAGCCAGGAAACCCGGCTCGAGGACTACGCGTATGCTGACGCCGTCGAACGTAACGTCCTGATCTACGGAAACCGCCTCCGCAACTACGTGGACACTCCGGAAGAACGGGCCGATGTCCAGGCCGAACTCATCCGCGCCCTAAGCACCGGCCCCGGCATTGTGGTCTTCAAGGGCGCCTTCGGCGACACCGCCGTCGTCGACCGCGCCACCGCATCCTTCAATACGATCATCGCCGACCAGAAGGCCTCGGGCGCCGCGGCCGGAGA
Source organism: Arthrobacter sp. 10T413_2 (assembly GCF_056394205.1). Taxonomy (NCBI): domain Bacteria; kingdom Bacillati; phylum Actinomycetota; class Actinomycetes; order Micrococcales; family Micrococcaceae; genus Arthrobacter; species Arthrobacter sp. 10T413_2. The sequence continues at coordinate 7,078 of NZ_JBFTHK010000139.1, forward strand.
CCACTTCGCCAAGCCTGGCGCCAACGACCGCGTCTGGGGGGCACTGGACAAGTTCGCCGTCCGGGAACCCGAAGTGTTCGCCGATTACTACTCCAACGACATCCTGGCCCTCATTTCCGAGGCCTGGCTGGGCCCCAACTATCAGGTCACCTCGCAGGTCAACGTTGTCAACCCCGGCGGGGCCGCCCAGACCGCCCACCGCGACTACCATCTCGGCTTCATGTCCGCGACGCAGGCCGCGCGCTACCCGGCCCACGTCCACCTGCTCTCCCCCGCACTGACCCTGCAGGGAGCGGTGGCACACTGCGACATGCCCATGGAATCAGGGCCTACTCTCTACCTTCCGCACTCCCACAAGTACGACGCCGGCTACCTCGCCTTCCACAAGCCGGAGTTCACCCGCTACTTCGAGGACAATTACGTCCAGCTGCCGTTGGAAAAGGGGGACGCGGTCTTCTTTAATCCGGCTCTGTTCCACGGCGCGGGTCACAACACGTCCTCGGACATTCGGCGCATGGCCAACCTGCTGCAGGTCTCTTCCGCATTCGGCCGTGCCATGGAGTCGGTGGACCGCGCCGCTATGTCAAAGGCCCTGTACCCGACGCTGCGGCGGCTAAAGGCCGACGGCGCCAGCGAGAGGTTCCTGCGCAATGTCATCGCCGCGTCCGCCGAGGGCTACGGCTTCCCCACCAACCTGGACCGGGACCAGCCGGTCGGCGGAATCGCGCCCGAATCGCAGGCCGAGCTGATCTGGCGCAGTCTGCAGGAAGACGCCACCGAGGAAGACATCGCCCGCGATCTCGAAGCGGCCAGCCGTCGCCGCCTCACCGACGGTCAGTAGGCGACAGTGATCTCACGGAACACACTGAACATCGCGTTGTGTGGATCTGGCCGGATCGGCCGGGTCCACGCCGCGAACATCGCCGCCCACCCCGGCGTGAACCTGGCATGGGTGGCCGATCCCGTGATCAGCAGCGCCAGCGAGGTCGCCGCTCTGTATGGCGCCCGGGCTACCGGCTCCACCGACGACGTCTTCGCCGATGCGTCCCTGGATGCCGTCGTCGTCTGTTCGCCGACGCCGACGCACATCGACCTCATCCGGGCCGCCGTCGGCCGGGGCGTTGCGGTGCTGTGCGAAAAGCCGATCGATCTGGACATTGGCCGGGTGCGGAGCTGCCTGGCGGACCTGGCCGGCAGCACCGCCGCGGTGATGATGGGGTTCAACCGGCGCTTCGATCCGGCCTTCGCCGCGGTCCGACAGCGGGTCCAGGCCGGGGAAATCGGACGGCTCGAGCAACTGACCATCACCAGCCGGGACCCTGCCCCCGCGCCTGCCGCCTACATCGCTTCCTCTGGAGGAATCTTCCGGGACATGAGCATCCATGACCTGGACATGGCCCGGTTCTTCATTCCCGACGTCGTCGAGGTCACCGCGCACGGCGCGAACGTCTTCTCCGACTACATCGCCGAGGCAGGAGACTTCGACTCCGCCGTCATCACCCTGCGCGGCCGGAACGGCGAACTAATCAGCATCACGAACTCCCGGCACAGCGCCTACGGCTACGATCAGCGGCTGGAAGCCTTCGGCAGCCAGGGCATGCTGCGCGCTGACAACATTTCACCCACCACGGTCCGCAGCTTCGGCACACTGGCCGTGGAAGGGGCCGACCCGTACGAGCCGTTCTTCCTCGAGCGCTACGCCGCGGCCTACCGCCGTGAGCTGGACGCCTTTGTCGACGCCATCCACGCCGGAATCCCCTGTTCGCCGGGGTTTGAGGATGGCATGGCCGCCCTCATCCTTGCCGACGCCGCAGCCGAGTCGGCCGCAACGGGCAAAACCATCGCTATCGAAAAGGTCATTACTGACGAAGGAGCCCTACGAAAGTGACAGGACTACTCAACGACACCATCGTGCTGGTCAGCGGAGGAACGCACGGCCTCGGCGCCGGCATCGCGCGGCAGGCCGCCGCGGAGGGCGCCGCCGGCATCGCCGTGACAGGACGGTCCGTCGACGCCGGCGAGAAGGTCGCCGCAGAGCTAACCGAGCTCGGCGTGCCCACCGTCTTCCTCCAGGCGGATCTCGCCGACACCGAGCAGGCCAGCAGCACCGTGACCAGGACGATCGAGCGCTTCGGCCGGCTCGACGCTGTCGTCAACGCCGCCGGTCTGACCACCCGCGGCAGCATGACCGACACCACGCCGGAGCTGTTCGACCAGCACATCGCGGTGAACCTGAAGGCGCCCTTCTTCATCATGTCCGAGGCCATCAAGCACCTGAAGGATCGCGACGCGGGCGGCAACATCGTCAACATCATCACGATGTCCGAGCACGCCGGCCAGCCGTACCTGGCACCCTATGTCGCGTCCAAGGCTGGCCTGGCCGGGCTGACCCGCAACGCCGCGCATGCCCACCGCTGGGACAAGATCAGGATCAACGGCGTCAACATCGGCTGGACCGCGACCGAAGGCGAAGACGCGATCCAACGCCGGTTCCACGGAGCCGGCGATGACTGGCTCGACAAGGCCAACGCGTCTGTCCCCATGGGCAAGCTCGGTCAGGTCGACGAAATCGCCGAGTTCGTGGTCTTCCTGCTCTCCTCACGGAGCGGGGTGGTCACCGGATCCGTGATCGACTGGGACCAGAACGTGATCGGCGGCTCGAACTGAGTCGGGGACGTCGTCAATCCCATCCCAGGGAGGGGCGGAGGTCCCGGGAAATCGACTCAAGCAGGCGGACGTTGAAGTCCACCCCAAGCTGGTTGGGGACGGTGACGAGCACGGTGTCCGCCGCGGCCACGGCCGCGTCCCGGGCCAGCTGGTCAATGAGGCGGCCGGGTTCGCCGATGTAGCTGCGCCCGAAGCGGGCGAGGCCGCCGTCGAGGTAGCCCACCTGGTCCCGGGCATCGGCCTGGGCGCGCAGCCCGAAGTACCGCCGCGATTCGTCATCGATCAGCGGAATGATGCTGCGCGAGACGGACACCCGGGGCGTGTGCGCATGGCCGGCTGCAGCCCACGCCTCCCGGAATCCGGCGATCTGCTCGGCCTGCAACTGGTCGAAGGGAACCCCGGTGTCCTCGGTCAGCAGGGTTGAGGACATGAGGTTCATGCCCTGCTGCGCCGCCCACCGGGCGCTGGCCCGATTTCCGGCACCCCACCAGATCCGCTCGGGCAGTGTTGGTGACAACGGCTGAACCGGGACCAGCCCGCTGTGCCCGCTGAGCTGCGGATTGGCCCGGGCCACGCCTGCGCCGACGATGGCGGCACGGAACCGCTCGGTGTGCTGGCGGGCCATGTCGGCGTCGGACTCGCCCTCGGCCGGGAGGTGACCGAAGGCCTCGTAGCCGGCTAACACCGTCTCGGGCGAACCACGGCTGACCCCCAGCTGCAGGCGGCCGCCGCTGATGAGGTCGACGGCGGCAGCCTCCTCCGCCATGTAGAGCGGGTTTTCATAACGCATGTCAATGACGCCGGTGCCAATCTCGATGCGGGAGGTGCGCGCTGCAATCGCGGCGAGCAGCGGGAACGGCGAGGCCTGCTGCTCGGCAAAGTGATGGACACGGAAGAACGCGCCGTCGACGCCGACCTCTTCCGCGGCCACGGCCAGCTCAATCGCCTGGAGAAGGGCGTCCCGGGCCGAACGCACGCGCGAACCGGGGACGTCGCCCCAGTGCCCGAAGGAGAGAAAACCGATCCGTTTCATCAGAACACACACCATCTCATGAGGTATCGGGCTTTCGGAAGTGCACCTGCCACAGCTCCACTCCCTCGGCTTGCTTTGGCGTGCAAGGGGCCTCGGGAACAGGTGCTGCTCTCGTCAGGCGTACACGCGGACCCAGTCGACCTGCATCTGGCTCGGTTTGGTGGCGGTCCCGTCCGGGAACCAATCAAGCTGGATGGTTTGGTGCATCCCGACCGTGGGCTGGTGCGCCGGGTCCGTGTCGGTGAACCATGGGACTCCGTCGATGTAGCCGGTGATCCCGGACGGTGTCCACTGGACCGCGTAGTTGTGCCACTGGGTTGTGTCGATCGTCTGGGCTGCCTGGGTCTGGAAGTTCGAGCCGCTGCACGCGTAGTGCAGGAAGAATTTGATCTTGCTCGTATCGGACGTTCCTTCGGCGTAATCAATCTCCGCGCAGTTGGGCGACGTGTTGTTGTTCGGCCAGAGAATCAGGACTGGATGGTACTTCGGATCCCGGTCGCTGGTTCGCATCCGGGCCTCCCAGCGGCCGTACTGCTGCTGGGCGAACCTGGCCGACATGCCGCCGGTGGTGCCGGCCGAGTCACCACTGACGGTGGCGGCGCTGCCGTCCACGGCCCAGGCGTTCGGGCTCCGGATCCCGTTGCCCGCATGTCCCGGGCTGTTGTACACATTCCACTTCAAGGGATTCGGCGCGCCTGTATAGGTGAACTCATCCCCGGCTACTACCGGGCCCCAACCGAAGACGACGGCGGCCTGGGTACCGTCGGGCGACTGCGGGGGGTTCACGGTGATGGTCAGCGAGGGCGTGACCGCGTCGGGGCTGACCCCGTTCGTGGCGGTGACCGTGAACGTTGCCGGGCCCGCCGTCGTCGAGGTTCCGGACAGGACCCCGGTGGTGGAGTTCAGCCCCAGCCCCGCGGGCAGGGCACCGGAGGAGACC
>NZ_JBFTHK010000140.1:0-11711 GCF_056394205.1 Arthrobacter sp. 10T413_2
GCGCTCAGCTGCCAGGCCGCCGGTTCGGCTGCCGATGCCCGCCAGACCTTCGCGCTGAGCGCCGTCGGCGCCGTGCCCGTAAGGCTGAGCCGGATCATCAGGGGGTCATTGGCGGCCACGGTCAGGCCGGCAATCGCCAGGGGCCCGGCAATGGTCGTCTCGGCATTGTTGATGACCCGGGTGAGGTACAGCGACACGGCACCGTTGCTGCCGACCTTGACCTTGGCCCGGTAGTCGTTGTTGTTCGCCCGCCGGCCCAGCAGGGAGGCGAACATTCCGCCGCCGTCGGCGATCTTGTCGGCGGAGACCGTGACGGTTCCGTCGAACGCCGCCGTGGACACCGAGTTCAGGAACGCGCTCCGGCTGGCGCCGGCGGCCCCGAGGGTCACAGCACCGGAGCCGTTGTTCACGGCGAAGCTGGTGCTGCCTCCTGAGACCGTCCAGGCTCCTCCGGTATCCGCCGTGCCGAAGCCTCCGGTGACAGTCCGTCCGAAGGCGTCCGCGGCGACGACCGTGTTGGATGCCGGGGCCGTGACGCTGACCGTCCGGCTGGCGGTGCCGGTGGCGCCGTCGTCGTCGGTTACTGTGAGGCTCACGGTGTAGCTGCCGGCCTTGGCGTAGGTGTGCGACGCCGTTGCCCCKGTTCCGGTGCTGGCRTCACCGAAATCCCAGGCGTAGCCGGTGACGGTCCCGTCCGAGTCCGCGGACCCCGAGCCGTTGAAGGCGACGGCAAGGTTGCTGGCCGTGGAGGTGAACGCCGCCGTCGGGGCCACGTTGGCCGGCGGGGCCACCACGGTCACGGTCTGCACGACGCTGGCGGTGTTGCCGGTGTTGTCCGTCACCGTCAGCCGGACCGTGTACGTGCCGCCTGCCGCGTAGGTGTGCTGCGCCGTGACCCCGGTGCCGGTTCCGCCGTCGCCGAAGTCCCAGGCGTAGGCGGCGATGGGACCGTTGGCGTCCGAGGACGTGGTGCCGTCCACCGACGCCGTGAGTCCGTTGACCGTTGACGTGAACCCGGCCACCGGAGGCGCGGGCGGCGCGTTGACGGTGCGGCCGGAGGCCACGAAGTGGGCCTGCACCCGGGACAGCGGCAGTACGGTCGGGTAGATGGCGACGTCGTCGATCTGGCCGTTCAGGTACCGGCTCGTTGGCCGGTTGGGCCAGCTGGTCAGGTTGTCGCCGCCGATGCGCCAGAAGCCGTCGATCGGCCACGCGGATGTGGTGTCGGTCCGCCCGGCTGCTACGACGCCGTCGAGGAACAGTTGCATCCCGTTGGGGCCAAGGGTCGCCACGACGTGGTGCCACTGGTTGTCATTGAACGCCTTGGTCGTGTTGACGGTGATCCGGGCGCCGGTTCCGCTGGAGCCGGTCGGCCGGACGCCGAAGTAGATCCGGCCGGTGTTGTCCATGTAGACGTTCCGGTCGAAGTCTGCCGACACACCCGTCTGCGAATTGCCGTAGCCGATGATCTCGCCGCCCTGGGTGGTGTTGGTCCGGAACCAGGCCTCGGTGCTGAAGACCTGCGGACGGACGGACAGCGTCGGGCTGGCGGCGACTCCGTCAGTAGTGGCGTTGAAGGTGGCGGCCGTGTCCGAGTCCGCGGTCACCGCGCCCGCGGCGCCGAAGCTGACGCCGGGCCGGACGATGAGGTCGTCCTTGCCCGCGAGGTCCACACCGGTGGCCCCGCCGGTTTCGCCGAGGCGCCAGTAGTTGCCGGGCTTGTCGGCCAGGACCTGCTGGGCGTAGCTTCCCGGTGCTGTGACGGACCCTGGAACCGTGATGGTGACGGTCTCGCTGCGGGCCTCATTGCCGAAGGCGTCCCGGGCGTAGATGCGGTAGCCGTAGCTCTGGCCGGCGGTCAGGCCGGTGTCCAGGAACGTCATGCCGGGCCGGTTCCAGAAGGTGGAGGCCTGCTTGACGGTGGAGATGACGGCGCCGTTGCGGCGCACCTCGTAGGTGAKGTTCTCATTGTCCTGGTCCCAKTTCGCCTGCCAGCGGACCCGCACGGTGCCGGCCGCGGGGCTGGAGAGCGTCGGGTTGAAGTTCACGCCGCTCAGCCGCGGTCCGCGCAGGTTCGGCGAGAGCCCGGTCCGCGGGAACCGGGTGAGACCCTGCTGCGGCTGGTTGTTGATAAGGGTGAATTCGCCGGCCATCACGATGTAGTCCGCGTTGCCGGACACCGTCCAGGCGCCCTGGTCCTGGCCCGTGAAGGTGCCTGTGTTCAGGATCGGGAACCAGGCCAGCAGCGACGGCGACGGGTTCCCGGCGAAKTTGGTGTACCCGTGGCTTTCGGCGGTCACCGTGCCGGTGGCCTTCTTGCTGAAGGCGATGCCGCGGTTCCACTGCCAGGGCTCGGCCTGCGGGAAGGCTCCGATGTTGCCGCAGAAGTGCGCGTGGCCGGCCAGGTAGATCGCGTCCCCGAGTGGCTGGATCGAATAGGTGTCCCCGTGGCAGTCTTCGAGCCAGTTGGTGGAATCGTCCGCCCATTTGACGGAGAACATTCCTTCCAGGGTGCTGCTGCGCCCGAAGGTGTAGCCGGCGCCATAGACGTTGACGCCGTCGGACGCCAGGGTGGTGATGGCCCCCGTGCTGCCGCCGTTGCGGGCGATGTTGTTGATCTGAAAGGGCAGCACTGTGCCCAGGGACGTGTCCACCTTGGCCACGCCGTACCCGGGATTGCTGGAGCCGTTGATGGACGTGAACGCCCCGCCCACCACCATGCTGGCGCCGTCCGGGGAGAGGGTCATCGCGTTGACCCGGCCGCCGGAGGCGACCGGGTTCCACGGCAGGAGCGCGGCGTTGGAGGCGCTGACCGCGGCGAGCTTGTCCCGGGTAACGGAGCCGACGGCGTTGAACAGGCCGCCGAGGTAGACGGTGGTGGAKGTTGCCACAATCGAGCGGACCGACGCTGACATGCGCGGCAGGAAGCTGGTGATCAGGGCACCGTTGGCGGGGTTCAGGGCGACGGCCCGCCAGACGGTGGAGCCGTTGTAGGCCGTGAATGAGCCGCCAACATACAGCCGCGATCCGTCGGGGGACGCTGCCAGTGCCGTCACTTCGCCGTTGAAGCTGGGAGTGAAGGTGGTGAGCAGCTCTCCGGTGGTGAGGTTGTAGGCCAGGATGTTGTTCCGCGGAACGGCTCCGGTGCCGGCGGCGGCACCGGCGGGCCGGGCCTCGGTGAAATTGCCACCGACGAACACCGTGTTGCCGATGACGACCTGAGTCCAGGCGACGCCGTTGATCTGGGCGGTCGGCAGGCCGTCGGCGGAGACGGTGGCGGGGGTGGCGGGGCTGGCCGGATCCGCGGGTGCGGTGTCTGCCGCGGCGGACTGGCTTCCGAGGAGTCCCAGCKACAGGGCCAGCGCGGCGGCCAGCAGCAGTGCCAGCGTCTTTTTCGCAGCAGTCCCCACCGTGGTGTAAAAGGCGGTGATGTAGGCAGTCGTGGTTGTGGCGGGTGCCGGCGTCGGTGCCGGGCCGGCGGGCGGCTTTGCCCCTCTCCCCCGAGCGCTCCCCAGCGTTGCGTTCCTGAGCATCTTCTTGTCCCCTCAGTTCAGTTGATGACTGGCGGCGCTGGMACCCAGCGCCGCCACATCCTCGGCCGAAAAGAGGCCTCGAATGCAGTGATCATTGTGGTTCTCTCCCACGTTTGTTCTCATCAGTGCCTGGCCTTGGGTACCAGGAATAAGTGGGAAGTGCCGGGGCACCGGCCCGATCTGGCGCACGGGAATACCGGCACGCAGTGCCACCCATTTCAGCCAGATGTCGTCGGCCCGCGGGCAGGAGTGCAGGAAGCCCTCGCCGCGCAGCCGCAGCTCCTGAAGCATCGCCGGCGGGTAAATGACGCCGGAGACGCCGATCGTGAAGTTCGCGGGCCGCACGGCGGTGTCGCGGGCCCGCGCCCACGTGGTGTACTCGTTGACCCGGTCCCCCGAGGTCCCCATAATGCTGACCCAGTGCCCGCTCACCGCATCCGGGTGGCGCCGGCCTGCGTCCACCAGCAGGGCCAGCCAGTTCGGTGGATAGACGACGTCGTCGTCCGCCGTCACGAGCGGCACGGTGTGCCTTGGCGTGGATGCGACGTAGGGGTAATACTTCTTGTGCGGTCCGTAATTGGCGGTGACCAAGATTTCCAGGCCGCGGCGTTGAAGACGGCGCAGCGACGCCGGGGACGCAGCAATGTCTTCTGGCGAATCCATCCACAGGATGAGGCGTTGGGGCCGCACCGTGCCCCGGGCGATGGACTCGATCCCAATTGACACCGAACGGATGCGGTCCCCATAGGTGGTTAGGGATACCACGACGCCGGCTGACCCCGTGACGGGCCCCCGGGCCAGAAGGTTGCGCCCCCGCAGGTAAGCCACGGCGCACGCGGCCCGCACCCGTTTGGCTGCCTTGCGCGCCCGCCGGACGATACGGCGGTGAGCCGTCKCKGGCAGCCCGCCGGGTGCCGGCGTCACGGAGCGTTMCCGGACGGGGCGCGGCCGGCAAACGTGGCGATTGGCGTCTCGGCTTCCAGGTTGAAGTGGATCTTGACGGTGTCCCGTGCGTCGAGCGGGACAGCGAAGATGAACACCCCGGCGCCGGTGGCGCCCGGCGCAACGCTTGCCGGGAAGGCCACAGGGTCCGGTCCGCTGAGCTGGCCCGCCGGGGAGTCTTCCTTGCCGTAGCTCAGATCCACCAGCGCCCGGTCAAGKGAGATCGGCGCCGCGGTGCCGTTGACCACCGTGACTTTGAACCGCACGGCGGGCCCGGCCACTTCGCCGATGCCGGTGGCCACGCCCTGGACGGCCGTCATGTCCGTGATGGTCGCCGACACGCCGACTTTGACCGCTTTCTTGGCCGTCAGTTCCACCGGGGCTGCGGTGGGTTGCGCGATGTCGGCGAGCTCTTGGTCCGATTTGCCGCTCCGGTTCACGGGAGCGGGGTTGACCTCCGGCGGCCCGGACGGGGTCGGCGCCGTCGCCGGTKCACCTGAAGCGKCAGCCGGTGCACCGGCGGCCGGTGCGCCCGAAGCTGCAGCCGGGTCCGGGGATCCGGCGGCGGGAGTGCCKACCGTGGTCCCGGGCCGGGCTCCCGGCGCCGCACTGCTTCCGGCGGAATAGCTCAGTCCTGAAGCCCAGGCGACGCCGCCGATCGCCAGCAGTGCACAAACTCCGAGGGACGTCGCCACCAGGCGTGCGCGGCGGGTGGTCTTCGGCTTGTCCGCGGGGGTGTTGGCCGGCTTGTTCATGGCCGGGCTCCCTTCGTAACGGGCTGCTCGGGCGCAGGCCGGGAAACCGGCTGGGCGGCGGCGAGTTCACGGAACCACTTCACTGACGCCAGCGCCAGGAACGCGGCCGTGGCAGCGAAGATCAGTGTGTAGACGCTGACGAAGACGGGCAGCACGCCGTAGCTGAGGAAGGACAGGCACAGGACGCCGTAGTCCATCGGGATCACGAGCAGCGAACGGATCCAGGAGCGGCCGCCGGGGTCCGCCACGGACGCCCGTCCGGCCTGCCGCCGGAGTTGTTCGGTCAGGATCATGCCGAAGAACAGGACCGAGGACACCACCGCGGCKCCCAGGGGAACCAGGAGCCACCAGGTTTCKACGGCGCCGAAGCGGTAGAGCCCGACGGCGAGCGCCAGCGGCATCAGGGTGGTCTTGACGGYGTCGACCATGTGGTCCAGCCACTCCCCGGCGGGCGACCCGCCGCCCTGCATCCGGGCCACCTGGCCGTCGGCCGAATCAAAGGCGTAGCCGGCCACGAGGCACAGCGCCACCCCGATGCCCAGCGCGCCCGATGGCGGAAAGACCATCAGGAGGGCGATCCCGGTGAAGGTGAAGACCGCGCTGATGCCCGTCACCGCGTTCGGGCTCAGCCCTGCCCGCAGCGCGGCCGCAGCCAGGAGCCGCCCCAGCCGGCGGTTGATGTAGCGCGAATAGGCCGGAGCGCTGCGCGCGGCCGTCTTCTGGCCGGCTGCCAGGGCCCTGACCGTGTCCCAGTACCCGGCGGCAGCACCGTCGACGTGCGGGTTGATGGCAGTCACTGGCCGGCCCCTATGCTTTGCTGGGCCGACGCCGGGAGCTGCCGGTAGGCGCCGCGGGCCGAAGGGACCCGCAGGCGGGCGAGGTCACGGCAGAGCTCCTCGTAGCCGTCCGCGACCAGGTCCCAGTTGAAGCGGTGCGCGATCAGCCGCGCTTGTTGTCCCCGCGCGGCCACATCGGAGTGGGGGCCCTCGGCGTCCGCAACCAGCTCGGCGACGTCMTGGGGGTCCGAAAAATACCGGCCGGAGCTTTCCAGCACCTCACGGTTGAACCCGACGTCGAACGCGTTGGTCGCCGTTCCTGCGCCGATGGCGCGAAGGAGCGAGGGATTGGTACCGCCGACCGAGTGGCCGTGCCAGTAGACCAGGGCGTTGGCATACAGCTGGTCCAGCAGTTCCTGGTCCCAGATCCCGCCGATAAAGCGCACCCTGCCGTCCGCGAGGTCGTGGACGGCGCTCGTGTAGCGGTTAGAGTACGGGGCCGAACCCACCACGATCAGCGGCAGCTTCGATCCGCTGCGGACGAACCCGTCGACTATCAKGTGGACGTGGTTCTCCGGTTCGAACCGGGCCACCACCAGGTGGTAGCCCTGCGGCGTGAGGTCCAGTGCCGCGAGCTTCTCCACGCTGCCTTTGGCCAGCAGCGGTGCGCCGTACGCGAGATAGGTGGTGTCGGCGTCGAACTTCTGCCGGTAGTAGTCCTGGATCCCGACGGCGTCGGCGATCAGCGCGTCAGACATCCTGACGGCGAGCCGTTCGACCGTCCGGTAGTACTTCTGGCCGCCCTTGCCCCACTTGGCGCGTTTCCACTCCAGCCCGTCGACGTGGGTGGCCACGGGGATGCCGGCCATCCGGAAGGCCGGCAGGTAGGGTGCGTTGGCGGCGTTGAAGAGGATCGCCGCGTCCGGCTGGTGCCGGAGCAGATGGGCGACCGAGAGACCGGTGTGGCTCAACGTCTCCAGGGACCGCCTGTGCATCGCCGGCAGGTGGACAAGCTCCATGCCCAGGTGCTCGGCGGGTTTATCCGTTCCCTCGCCCCGGTCCCGGCAGTACACGGTAATGCGGTGTCCGCGTTGCACCAGGCGCCGGCCGACTTCCTCGATCGCGGTTTCGAAGCCGCCGTAGCGGGCGGGGACGCCACGCGTCCCGACCATGGCCACGTGTAGGCCGCTCACCGCCGTGCTCCGTGCCGCAGCTGCGACGGCGTTGCGGACTGATTGATCAGTTCCAGTGCCGTGCGCAGGGCCGAGCTGGAGGTGTGGACGGTGTAGGGGAAATAGACCACCTCGACGCCGACGGCGCCAAAGGCCGCTTGCAGCCGCTMGCCCTGGGGGGTGCCCTTCCAGTCGTCGCCCTTGAAGAAGACGTTGAAACGAAGTTCCTCCCAGACCTGGAGCTTGTCCGGGACGACTTCGGCGAAGACCTTGTCCACGTAGGCGATGCTGCCGACGATCTCCATCCTCTCGGCGAGGGGGACGAAGGGCAACCTGCCCTTGACCTGCTCGAGGATTTCATCGGACACGACTCCCGCAATCAGGTAATCGCATTGGCTTTTGGCGTGCTTGAGGATGTTGAGGTGCCMGATGTGGAAGAGATCGAACGCCCCCGGGGCATATCCAATTTTGAGACCCATGGTGTACTGCTACCTTCCCGTTCGACGCCGGCCCAGTACCGGCGTTTAGTTCGTCTAATAGGCCCCCACCGGATGAAGAATGACCCTGAAGGTTCGCCACAGGATCATGATGTCGCCGGTCAAAGACCAGTTCTCCACGTAGTAGAGGTCCCATCGGACGCTCTCGTCCCAGCCCAGATTGGACCGGCCGTTGATTTGCCACAGACCCGTGATGCCCGGTTTGATCAGCAGCCGCCGGCTCACGTCCCCCTCATACCCCTCGACTTCACAGGGCAGCTGAGGCCGTGGCCCGACCAGGCTCATGTCCCCCCTCAGGACGTTCCAGAACTGCGGCAGCTCATCCAGCGAGTACTTCCGGAGCCAGCGGCCGCAGGTGGTGATCCGGGGATCGTTCTTGAGCTTGAACAGCAGTCCCGCTCCCTCGTTAAGGTCCCGCAGTGCCGCCAGGTCCTGTTCGGCGGTAGTGACCATGGAACGGAACTTGACCATCTTGAACCGCTCGCCGTTGCGGCCGACCCGCTMCTGGCGGAAGAACACCGGTCCCYTGCTGTCGCGGATGATGATCCAGGCCAGGGCGCCGAGCAGGGGTGAGAGGATCAGGAGGGCCGCGGCGGATGCCACGATGTCCACGAGCCGTTTGAGCGTGTGCTTGCCGCCGGTGAACCGGGGCAGTTCCACGTGCATGAGGGGCAGTCCCTCAACGGGACGCCAATGAATCCGGGGACCGGCGACGTCGGTCAGGCTCGAGGCCAGCACGAGGCCGGCGCGGGTGCCTTCCAGGGCCCACCCCAGCTGCCGGATGGAGCGGGTACCGCCCTGGAGCCGTCCCGCCACCACCACGGCGTTCGCGCCTGTTTCGGCGACCTTCTCCGCGACCGAGTCGACGTCGCACAGGACGGGAACCCTCTGGGCGGAAATTTGCACGTGGCTTTCGGTGTAGYCGGCGGGCAGGGCTGCCCCCACGACCTCGTAGGCGGCTCCTGAGACCTTGCCGAACTKCCGGATCACGTACTCGACGTCCGACGGTTCCCCGACGACGATCACCTTGGACAGGTAGTGGCCGAAGAGTCTCTGGCGGTTCAGCCAGCCACGCCACTGCCACCGGTTGATCAGCAGYAGCAGGGCCCCGGCCGGAAGCGCGAGGGCAAAGTGGCTACGGACCACATCGATGCCGGCGACGATCACGATGATGGCGATCCCGCCGAAGACCCCCAGGGTGGCGTCGAGTACCCGCTTGTATTCCTCGGAGCCGATGCCGAGGACGGTTTCCTCACGGGTACKGTGCACTTCGAGCGCCAGGACCCAGGCCACGACGAAGGCAATGCTGACGGCAAGGTACGAACCTCCCGCTCCGCCGCGGGACAAAACAGGTTCGCCTTCCTCGAAGTGGAAGGCGTAGGCGGCGGCGACGGCGATCGCGACGATGGCGGCGTCCGTGATGCGGAGCCAGCGGCGGTAGCGTCTGGCCCAGGACTTGCCCGAGTCCACCAGCTCCGCGGCCGCCAGTGCGGCCGGAGCGTTCTGGCTGCGGCCTGTGTCGGCGGCGGCCCAGGGCTGGCCGAGCGGTCCGGCGCTCGAGGCCAGGACCGGCTGGGTCCGGCGCGTCAGGCGGCTCCCCCGTGACCGGTATCCCCGGCGGCGCTCATCGACGGCGCTCATGCCGGGTCCGCGTTTCTCAGCGGCGCGGACCCGGGTGCAGACCGGTTAAGGKAGCCGGCGGCGGCTGGGGGGAGAGCCTCGGTCTCAGAAGGCTCTGACGCCGCCGGCTCCKACCTTGGCGCACGGCTGCCGGTGAAGGCACCGTACGATTCCAATGAAGGAGTTCGGTGTAGGGAGGTAATGGCACGACCACCTCTAATGGTGGCAGTGGCTGCTCCCGCAAGCAAGATGGATTTTGAGGCCACACTTTCCTGCAGGTCATACCCGCGGTMGATTACCGCCCTGAAGTTCCTCATTTTGAGACCTTTGTGAGTTGTTCGTGGGACTGACTTAAGTCAATCGCCCGGACCGGATCTACACACGAGTAKCGTTTACCCGACTTCTGTCGGCGCGTTTGCGGCCGCACTACTTGGGGATACTCCCGCCGGCACTCCGGGCCACCCGTGCTGTACGCGGCCGCCCGCGCAGCCTGGGGCCCAGGTGTGGGCGCAAGTGCCGGAGGGGGTGTGCGGGAGGGCACGGCAAACCGTCATGGCCTCACGAGAGCCGGTCCGGGGTGTCAGCGGGCCGGTCAGAGGTGGCGGGAGCCAGGGAGTACAGTGTCAGGGGTGCGGCGTGCCGAGGTCCAGGAGGTCCGCGCGCCGGCCGACGCCGAGCTTGGCGAAGATCCGAGACAGGTGACCCTCCACGGTCCGGTGCGATACGCACAGGGCGGCGGCGATCTCGCCGTTCGTGGCACCGCCGGACACCAGTTCCAGGACTTCGGCCTCCCGGGGGGTCAGCGCGGCGCCATGATCGTTATGGACGAGCTCCAGCTGTGCCGACATCCCGGCTTCGACGAGGCGGTGATGGACCCTGCGCTGGACTGCGGTAAGCCTCCACCGGTCCGGATCGTCGGCCAGGATCCGCTCCGCCTGCTGGGCGGCTTCAAGGGCCAGGAGCCCGTGGCCGCCGTTGAGCGCGTCGTCGCTGATGCCAATGAGGTCGGCAGCGTCGCAGGCCGAAACCGCTCGCGCATAGGACTCCAGCAGGCGCGCCTCCGGGCCGTCCACTGCGCTGCTGCTAAGCGCGAGGGCTTCGGCTCCCGAGGTGTCGCCRCTGCGGAACGCGAGCCGCCTGATATCGGTTTCAACGCCCCGCAGACCCTCGCGCAGCGCCTCATCCGCCAGCCGGGCCAGGGCACGGGCACTGTTCCCGTCCAGCCCGTCTCCCGGGTCCRCCGCCAGACAGTACGCCTCCGCCAGCAGGCGAAGGGTCGTCGGCTCCCGGTAGTCCGACAGCCGGTAGGCCAGCGAATGCYGGCCAGCCTCACGGTGGCGTCCGACGGCAGCAGCCGCGTAGGCTGCGACGGCATGGGCGAAGGGCAGGAGGTTGAGGGGGTCGGCTATGGTGAGTTCTTCCACGCCCAGCCGCACTTCGGCGAGGCTTTCGCGCATCCTGCCCTGGCGAAGCCTCGAATACCCCCGCATTAGGTGGAGCATGCCGCCGCTATACAGCAGCCGTCCGGGTTCGCGGGCCGCGTAATCGTCCAGGACCTGTCCCAGGCCGTCCCAGTCCCCTGCCCGGATCAGGTTCAGGCAGTGGCGTACTACAAGGTCCTCATACACCAGGGGCAGCGCMACGCTCGCGCTGCGGGCGCCGTTCCATGCCTCGCCGTCCAGGCGAAGCCCTGTCCGCAGGCGCCCCTGAGCCGTTAGGAGTTCGGCGAGGCGGGAAACTGCCGGGACACGGATTTCGGGATTGGTGCCGGCCGATTCAATGAGTTCGCGCAACCCGGTTCCGGCTCCCAGGAAGCGGCTGTCCCACGTGCGGCTCATCAGTTCTGCGGCCAGTCCCGCGGCGGCGGCCCCGTCCCGGAGCTGTTCCTCCGGATCGAGTATCGAAGGCTGCGTCGACGGCACGGCCGGCAGCGCCAGTGACTCCACAGCGGAGGGCGGTTCCCCAGCGGACAGCGGTTCCCCAGCGGACAGCGGTTCCAGGGCCAGAACAGAGCCCGGGGGCGGGCTTCCCGCGTCGGCGTGCGGTCTCCGGCCCGGCGTCGCGGACCCGATCCGGGCCGCGAGCAGGGCGGCCAGATAGGACGACCGTCCGGCGCGTAGCGGCTGCGCGGACTCCAGGGATGCCACGGCGGCCTCCGGGTGCCCGAGGATGTAGTTCGAATACGCCAGCTGGATGCGTGCTTCGGAGAGGAACCGGACGTCCCGGATGGCCCCGGCAGCCCGGGCGGCAGTCACAGGATCCAGGGCCGTGTTMGCGGCGACAGCGGCGTGCAGCAGCTGGACCGGGGGGATCTCCACGCCGCAGTCCAGGGACCACCGCAACCGGTTCAGGGCGGCTCCCGGMACGGCGGCCCGCGCCGAGGGAAACGACAGCACGCTTGAGCGCAGGGCTGAAC
>NZ_JBFTHK010000141.1:0-11685 GCF_056394205.1 Arthrobacter sp. 10T413_2
CCACGACGCCATGGCCCGCTTTGGCTCGGACAAGCCGGACCTGCGCTTCGGCCAGGAGCTCACCGAGCTGACCGAATTCTTCAAGGACACCAACTTCGGCGTCTTCAAGGCGCCCTATGTGGGTGCCGTCGTCATGCCCGGCGGCGCCTCCCAGGCCCGCCGCGCCCTCGACGCCTGGCAGGAATGGGCCAAGCAGCGCGGTGCCAAGGGCCTGGCGTACGTCCTGTACAAGGAAGACGGCGAACTCGCCGGTCCCGTGGCCAAGAACCTCACTGACACCGAGCGTGCGGGCCTCGCCGACGCCGTTGGCGCCAAGCCCGGTGACTGCATCTTCTTCKCCGCCGGCGAGAAGACCCCGTCCCGTGCCCTCCTGGGCGCGGCCCGCGTGGAGATCGGCCACCGCACCGGCCTGATCAACCCGTCCGACTGGGCCTTCTGCTGGGTCGTGGACGCGCCGATGTTCGAGCCGGCCGCCGCCGCTGTCGCGTCCGGTGACGTCGCCGTCGGAGCCGGCAAATGGACCGCCGTGCACCACGCGTTCACGTCGCCCAAGCCGGAGTTCATGGACACCTTCGACCAGGATCCCGAGTCGGCACTGTCCTACGCCTACGACATCGTCTGCAACGGCAACGAAATTGGCGGCGGCTCGATCCGTATCCACGAGCGCGATGTCCAGGAACGGGTCTTCGAACTCATGGGCCTGGATAAGCAAGACGCCCAGACGAAGTTCGGCTTCCTGCTCGAGGGCTTCAAGTTCGGCGCCCCTCCGCACGGCGGCATCGCCTTCGGCTGGGACCGCGTTGTGGCCCTGCTGGCCGGCGTGGAGTCCATCCGCGACGTCATCGCCTTCCCGAAGTCCGGCGGCGGCTTCGACCCGCTGACGCAGGCGCCCGCTCCCATCACGGCGCAGCAGCGCAAGGAAGCCGGCGTGGACTTCAAGCCCGAGGCCAAGAAGGCCCCCGAGGCGAAGAACTAGCCGTCTAGCAAAGCATGAACAGCAGGGGCTCCCCGGGAAACCGGGGAGCCCCTGCTGTCTGCACAGGTGCCTGCACTCTGCACAGTTGCCCCTACATTCGTTCCGGACGGAGAACCTCGATGGACCAGAGCCCGAACCCCGCACAGAACCCCGCATCGAACACCGCATCGAACACCGCATCGAACCCCGCACAGATCGCGCCGGGGATCCCGGCAGCGATTCCCGGGCTGGAGGCGCTGATGGATGCCGCGTGGCCCGCCGCCGAATGCGAGGAGTCTGGCGGGTGGGTGCTGCGGGCCGCGTCCGGCGTGACTCAGCGGGCGAACTCGGTCTGGACGCGGGACCCCGGCGAGKACCCGCACCGGTTGATCGCCAGGCTCCGGGAGGCGCGTTTGTGGTATCGGGACCGGCGCCTTCCGCTGATTTTTCAAAGTTTTGACAGCCCGCGCCATGGGACTCTCAACGCGGTGCTCGACGCCGAAGGGTTCACCCGGCAGTCCGAAACCCTGGTCCTGGTACGTCCGTCCGGGACGGTGCCCGGCGGGGGCTCCGCCGGCCCGGACCCGGCCGTGGAAATCACCCCTGAACCCACTGGCGACTGGCTGGATCTGTGGTRGAGCGTCGACGGCCGCGGCGGGTCGGCCGAGCTCGCCGTCGCCCGCGGCATCCTCGAGGGCTGCCCGGCCGTCTACGCCCTGGTGCGGGACGACGACGGGGTGCCGGCCGCCGTCGCGCGGCTCGCCATGCCCGGGAATGCGCCCGCCGGGCCGGCCTGGGGCGGCCTGTACTGCATGGCGACGCGCCCGGACGCGCGGCGACGCGGCTATGGCGGCCGGATCGTCCGGGCCCTGCTGAGCGAAGGCGACGCCCGCGGGCTGGAGGGTTACTGGCTGTTGGTGATGGCGTCCAACGCCGGTGCCCGGGACCTGTACGCAGAAGCAGGCTTCCGCGAAGCCTGCCGGTACCTCTACCGGCAGGAACGGCCGAAGCGTCACCTGACTGGMTGCTGAAACGGCGCCTGCGGCACCCGAACGGATCGGGGCGGCAGGCGCCGTCGGGCAGTGCGGAGCCGCAGGGCGCTCTACAAGGTCTTTCGTTTCCTACATGTCTTCCGTGTCATAGTGCAGGCCGAGCCACGGCGAGGCACTCAGTTCACCGGTGGAGGGCCGAGGCGTGGCCGGCGGTTCCCCGGTGCCTGCGGCAGGGACCAGGCACCCTGCGGATCCGTACATGCCGGACCCCTGCGGCCCCAGGATCCGGGTCCCGGCCACGTGGATTGGCCAGTGGTGGGGTAACGCGCTGTGACGTCTGGACATGGTTCTCCTTCGGGTGATGGCGCGGAGTGGTGGCGGTTCAGGGACGCTGCAGGGCCGGCCGGGCCTGCTGCTCGGCGGGATCCTCCCCGGCAAGCAGTTCCCGGCGGCGGGCAGTCCCGGCCAGGTAGGGGCCGCCCAGGTCCTGGATGGGGGTCTTGTACGTCTCGMGGGAGAAGTACACGGAGACGGCGGCGATCAGCATGCAGACCGTGGCGAAGACTGCCACGGGAACCCACCCGGTGATGCCGGGGGTGAGCAGCATGCCGGCGATCATCGGGGCGAAACCGGCCAGGACCAGGCMCAGCTGGTTGCCCATCGCCATGCCCGTGTAGCGCACCGGGGCGGCGAACTGCTCGGCAAAGAACGAGGGCCAGATGCCGTTGAAGCCGGAGTACAGCACCGTCATGTTCAGGAGAGCTGCCAGGAACACCAGCACGATATTGCCTKAGGACAGGGCCAGGAAGTACAGGAAGATCGTGATCGAGCAGCCGATCGCGGCAGTCAGCAGCAGCGGGCGCCGGCCGATCCGGTCCGAGAGCCTCGCGGCCAGCGGCATGGCGAACATCGACAAGCCGATGGCGACGGCGTTGACGGTCAGGATGGAGGCCCGGTCAAACCCGGCGGTGGAGGTGGCGTAGGCCAGCCCGAAGACGGTGAAGATGGTCTGCATGACGGACATGATGGACATGCCCATCACGCGGAGCACATCGGGGCCCTGGAACTTCAGCACGTCCTTGACCGGCATCGGGGCGACCTGCCGGTGTTCCTGGGCCTCCTCGAAGACCGGGGTCTCGTCCAGGTGGGTCCGCACCCAGTACGCGATGGCCAGGACCACGATGGAGAGCCAGAACGGGATGCGCCAGCCCCAGCTCATCATCGCTTCCTGCGGCATGGACGTGACCGGGATGAAGACGAGGGTGGCGAGCACCATGCCGGAGGCGTAGCCGGTCATCACAAAGCTGGTGAAGAACCCGCGCCTGCCCTCCGGGGAGTGTTCCAGCGTGAGCGTGGACGCGCCCGCCGATTCAGCCCCGGCGGAGAAACCCTGCGCGAGCCGCCCGGCCACCAGCAGGATCGGCGCCCAGATGCCCACCTGCTCGTAGCTTGGCAGGAAGCCGATGCCGAGCGAGGCCAGGCCCATGATGCCCAGGGTGAGCAGCAGGATCTTCTTGCGCCCCAGTTTGTCGCCGAAGTGGCCCATGACGAGTCCGCCCACCGGCCGYGCCACGTACGCGACGCCGAAGGTGGCGAACGCACCGATCAGGCCGATGGCGGGGTCGGCGGCGGGGAAGAACAGGTGCGGGAACACCAGGGCCGCGGCGGTCCCGTAGATGAAGAAGTCGTAGTACTCCAGGGTGCTGCCCAGGAAGGACGCCAGGGCTGCCTTCCGCGGTGTTTTTCGCGCGGTMAGGCGTGGAGCGGGTGCAGTGTGCATGGGGATCTCCTTTAAGACGACGGTGTCTTAGTGGCAGCCGGCTGGGTATCCCCGAGGTGGAAGTCCACCGAGAGGATTTGCTGGCTGTTGGGGAATGAATAGGCCTTGAGCGGTTCGTGTAGCGGATGGGTGTTGTACACCGCGATGTCCTCGACCTTTTCGAAGTCCRCCACGATGGCGTAGTCGAAGGAGCGCTCTGTGCTGAGCACATCCGGGCCGTGGGTCAGGCTGAGCATGCCGGGGATATTCCCGGTCATCTTGTTGAGTCCGGTGATCCAGGCCTGTTTGTCGGCRGGCGGGAAGTCCGGCTTGAACTTGAAGAGGACGGTGTGGCGGATCATCTCAKGCCTCCACCAGTTCAGCGGCTGCGTCAGCGGTGGCCGTGGTGCGGGCCGTCGGGGCGAAGCCGGGGTCCTGGCCGGCGATGGTGCGGCCGGCGAGGTAGCCMATGGTMATGATCGGGCCKAGGGTGGCGCCGGCGCCGGGGTAGCCGGCGGCGTAGGCGTTTTCGGTCGTGTTGCCGGCGGCGTAGAGACCCTCGATGGGGCGGTTGTCCACGTCCAGGACGCGGGCGCGGCCGTCCGTGGCGACGCCGCCGTTGGTTCCGAAGGCGCCGTTCACTACCTCCATGGCGTAGAACGGTCCGGTCTGGAGGGGACCCAGGGACGGGTTCGGGTACGGGTTGTCGCCGTCGCCCCAGTATTTGTCGTACGCGCTTTCGCCGCGGCCGAAGTCGGGATCCTCGCCCTTGACGGCGAACTCGTTGAACCGCGCCACAGTCGCCGTCAGGTTTCCGGCGGGAACGCCGATTCTTGCCGCGAGTTCCTCCAGTGTTGCCGCTTCGATCAGGTAGCCGGGAGTGGGCTGGCCGGCCCGGTGCGCCAGGATGCCGTAACGCTCCATGTAGGCGTGGTCGACGATCACGTGTGCCGGGGTGTTGAGGGTCTGGTTCCKGGGGGAGTCCCAGGACTGCAGGCTCCGGGCGAGGTCGTTGTAGTTCTGGGATTCGTTGGCGAAGCGGCGGCCGTGGCGGTTGACCATCAAGGATCCGGGGCCCTGGCGCTCGAAGCGGAGCAGGGTGCCGATTGGCTGCCCGTCCCGGGTGTCGCCCGTGACCGACATCGKGGCCCACCAGGCTTCCCGGGTGCCGCGGGTCTGGCCGCCGATCCGCTGGGCCATCCGCAAGCCGTCGCCGGTGTTCGAGGGCGGAGAGCACATCGTGTAGAGCCGCGAGGCGAGCATCGAGTCGGCCAGTGCCTTGTCCCATTCGAAGCCGCCGGTGGCCAGCACCACGCCGTCGTTCGCCTGGAAGACGTCGCCGGTTTCGAGTTCGACGCCGGTCACCCGKCCGCCGTCGGTGAGCAGGCGGTGTCCGCGGGCCCCGGTGACGAGGGCTGCGCCGTCGCGGACCAGACTCGCCAGGAGCATGGATACGAGGGCCTGGCCCTTGGCCACGAAACCGTCGGCCTGCCGCCGGTTCAGTTCGTCCCAGGGAAACTTGGTGAAGGCGCCCCAGTTTTCGTATTCCTGCATGGTGAACGGGGCGCGGCCGTCGGTGCGGACGTGTGGGGTGAGCGCGTCCAGGGCTTCCCTGCTGTTGAAGAGTTCGGGCTCCACCGTGCGGCCCCCCTCGACAGCGCCGGGCAGGTCCTGGCGGTAGTCCGGGAAGTTGTTCAGGAAGATGAAGCGGACGCCGCATTCCTCTTCCACGAAGTGGAGCATCTGGTCCCCGTACTCCAAGGCGGCGTTCAGGAGTTCCTCCCGTCCGCGGCCGCGGGCCACTGCCCGCACATATTTGGCGGCAGCTTCCTTGGAATCGGTGATGCCGGCTTCGCGGGCGTGGTGGTTGTCGGCCACCCAGAGCATGCCGCCGGAGACGGCCGAGGTGCCGCCCAACAGGACGCTCTTTTCCAGGACGACGACGGACTTGCCGGCACGGGCGGCGGTGGCCGCCGCGGTGAGGGCGCCGGCGCCGGAGCCGACGACGACGACGTCGTAGCGGTCCGACGCGGTTCCATGGACGAATTTCATGGGTGTTGCCTTTCAGGATGGGAAGAGTATGCGGCCGTCAGACGGCGGTGTAGCCGCCGTCGATCACGAGCTCGGAACCGGTGGTGAACCGGGACTCGTCGGAGGCCAGGTAGAGCACGCCGTAGGCGATTTCGTCCGGTTCGCCCTGCCGCGGGAGCGGGTTTGAGCCGACGAGCTGCTTGTAATAGGCCTCRGGGCCGATGTCGGACTGCTCGGCGGAGCGGCGGCTCATGCGGGTATTCATGGACCCGGGGTGGATGGAATTGACCCGGATGCCGTGGCTTCCGTAGGCCGCCGCGTCGGATTTGCTCAGCAGCCGGACGGCGCCCTTGGTGGCGTGGTAGAGCGGCACGTTCCGGCCGCCCGTGATGCCGTGGATGGACGAGAAGTTGATGATGCTGCCGGCGCCCTTCTCKATCATGCCGGGGACCACGTGTTTGGTCATCAGCCAGACGCCCTTGACGTTGACGTTGAAGATCGTGTCGAAGTCCGTCATCGATGCGGTGTGGGAGGCACCGGCCGGGCCGATGATGCCGGCCGCGTTGACCAGGATGTCCGGGGCGCCKAGTTCGTCCGTCACCCGGCGGATCGCGTCAGCGACGCTGTCCTCGCTGGTGACGTCGACGTCGTACTGGCTGATGTTTTCGTGGGTGGCGGCGGACGGAATGCCCGCAACGTCCAGGCTGGCGACCTTCGCGCCGTGCTCGGCGAGCAGGGCGGCGGTGGCGCTGCCCAAATCTCCGCGGCCACCGGTGACGACGGCGGTCTTCCCGGCCACGCGGCTCTGTGTGGGGTTCATGTGCTGCTCCTCGTACTCCTGCAGCATCTTCGCTGCGTCTAAGCCAGAGTGGCAGGGTAGTTGTGACGGCAACCACACGATTGCCGATGAACGGCAAAAGTCTGACCGGAAAACCGTGGTTCAGTKACTTTGGCGGAGGGTGCCCTTGAGCTCGCCGCGCCAGCCCAGGGCCCGTGAGATGCCCCGCGCGGCAGCCATCAGCACGGGGACGCGGGCGGCTGCGTTCTCCTCGTTGCGCGGCACCACCACGCTGAGGGCGGCGCGGATGGTGTTCTCGGGGCCGAAGACGGGGACGGCGATGCCGCTGGACTCGGGCACGATCACGCCGGGCATGGCCGCGAAGCCGCGCTGCCTGATCTCGGCCAGGTGGCGGCGCAGCAGGGCGGGATCGGTCAGGGTGGTTTCGGTGTACTTTGTCAGCGGGCGGGCCAGGATGGTGTCCTGGTAGGCGGCGGAGGAGTGGGCAAGGAGGACCAGCCCGGACGACGTCGCGTGGACGGGGAGGCGGCCGGCGATCTTGGTGATGTCCACGATTGTCTTGTCGGAGCCCAKCCGCTMGATGTACAGAACCTCATCCGAATCAAGGATTCCCAGGGTGGTGGAGTGCTGCACCACTGCCTGGACGTCCTCCATGAACGGCAGGGCGGCCTCCCGCAGCCCCAGCATCTTGGATCCGCGGGAGACGAGCTCCCACATCCGGGTGCCGATGTGGATGTCACCGCCGGGCTCGCGTTCGAGGAGCCGTTCGAGCAGCAGATCGTTGACCAGTCGGTAGGTCGTCGTCACCGGAAGCCMGGTCCGGCGCCCCAGTTCCGCGACGCTCATGGAGGTGTGGCCGTCGTCGAACGCGCTTACGATCTTCACAAAGCGTCCGATGATCGACTCGCCCGATGCGGAATTCGCCATTGAACCTCCTCAGGATTCCCGCTCAATGGTAATCGTCCTCGCGGTGATCCGCGTCACCGGCTCTACTGGGGGTCTAGCATTCCAACCCGGCTGCCGCAGCGAAGCGTGCGGCCGACTGAACGGAGCAAAACCATGAGCAAACCCGTCCTCTGTGATGTCCTCGTCATTGGCTCCGGTGTGGCCGGAATGGCCGCAGCGTTGAAAGCCGCCTCGCAAGGACTGAACGTGATCGTGGCCGAGAAGGAACAGTACTTCGGCGGCACGACGGCGATCTCCGCCGGTTGGGCGTGGGTCCCCGGCAACAAGCAGGGCGTGGAGCAGGGGGACACCCGGGAGGAAGCCGAGACCTACCTGAG
This sequence comes from Arthrobacter sp. 10T413_2, assembly GCF_056394205.1. Classification (NCBI taxonomy): domain Bacteria; kingdom Bacillati; phylum Actinomycetota; class Actinomycetes; order Micrococcales; family Micrococcaceae; genus Arthrobacter; species Arthrobacter sp. 10T413_2. The sequence continues at coordinate 7,820 of NZ_JBFTHK010000141.1, forward strand.
GAACCTGGCCCCGGAGACTTTCAATAAGGCCGGCGTCCGTGACTTCCTGGACACCGTGCCGGAAGCCATCTCCTTCTTCGAGAACGAGACCGAGGTGAAGTTCACCTACCCGGAGAAGTCGCCGGACTACAAGATGGACCTGCCGGGCGCAAAGCTCTCGGGCCGGGCCATTCTGCCGCAGGATGTTGACGCGCGCGTGCTGGGGGACAAGCGACTCCTCATGCAGCCGTACATGAGTTCCTACACCGTGTTCGGCTACATGCCGCAGGTCGGMCCGGATATCAACGAGTTCTTCCACGTGAACCAGTCGGTCAGTTCGTTCGTGTATGTGGCTAAGAAGCTGCTGCGCACCTGGGCCGACGCCGCCCGCTACAAGCGACCCGTCCTGCGCTCCAACGGCAACGCACTGATGACCCGCATRGTCAAGAGCGCCGATGACCTGGGCGTGCGCCTGTGGAAGTCTTCGCCGGCCCTCTCCCTGACCCGCGACGACGACGGAACCATCACCGGGGCGGTCATCGGCGGTGAGCATGCCGCCACAGTGACGGCGCGGCTCGGCGTCATCCTCGCCGCCGGCGGCTTCTCCGGCAACAAGGAACTGCGGCAGCAGTACTTCCCGCACGACGCCGACGGCGAGGACCACTTCACCCCGACCGTGGGCCACGGCGGTGACGCCGCCACCCTGGCGATMAGCGCCGGCGGCCACATCGACAATTCGGTATTCAGCGTCGGGTCCTGGGCGCCGGTCACGGTATTCAAATACCTCAACGGCAAGCAGCGCCTCTTCCCGCACCTGCGCGCCATCGGACTGCCGGGGCTGATCGCCGTCGACMGCCACGGCAAGCGGTTCGGGAACGAAGCCCTGAGTTACCACGACTTCGGCGGCACCATGATCGAGCACAATAAGGGCCAGGACAAGACGTTCGGGTACGTGATCGGGGATGCGAAGACGATKCACAAATACGGCATCGGTTACGCCAAGCCCTGGCCGATGCCGCGCGGGTACTTCTACAAGACCGGGTACCTGGTCAAGGGCGCCACCTTGGAGGAACTGGCCGGCAAGCTCGGCATCGACGCCGCGGGTCTGAAGGCGACGGTGGCTGACTTCAACCCGGCGGCGGAGCGCGGCGAGGACCCGTACTTTGGCCGGGGTTCCACGCTCTACAACCACTTCCGCGGGGACATGGAGCACAAGCCGAACCCGAACCTGGCCCCGGTKGGCAAGGGACCGTACTATGCCGCCAAGATTCAGATGGGCGACCTCGGCACCTTCGCCGGGATTGGCGTCAACGAACGCTCCGAGGTGGTCACTGACGAGGGKACTGCCATTCCCGGCCTGATCGCCGTCGGTGCGGCAGCGGTCAGCGTCTTCGGCGGCGGCTACCCGGGCTACGGCTCGCACATTGGGCCGGCCCTCGTGTTTGGTTACCGGGCGGGCCGCGACATCGCGAAGTTCTCCGCGGTCCGGGGTGTGGAGCGTGCGGCCACCGTGGAAGCCGGCTAGGGCGCAGGGCCGGAGGCGTCCGTGGCGAACTCACCCACCGGTGAATCKGTCATCAGCCGCGTCGTGCGGCTCATGAGCGCGTTCGACCGCGACCTTCCCACCATGACGCTCTCCGGCCTTGCCCGCCGCGCAGACCTGCCCCTGACCACCACCCACCGGCTCGTGGACGATCTAGTGCTGCACGGCCTGATCGAGCGGCTGGCGGACGGGAACCTGCGTTCGGGGATGCGAATGTGGGAGCTGGCAGMACGGGGATCGCGTGCGMTGAATSTTCGTGAGCTGGCCTTGCCTTTCATGGAGGATGTCCAGGCGGCCGTGCACCAGCACACCACGCTGGCGGTGCTGGACCACGGGACCGTGCTCTACGTGGAGCGGCTGTCCTCGCCCCAATCCAGCCTGGACGCCGCCCATATCGCCCAGAGGATGCCGATTCATGGCGCCTCGTCCGGCCTGGTGCTGCTGGCCTTCGCGCCAGCTGCCGTCCAGGACGATGTGCTTTCGCGCCCACTGCCGGCGGTGACCGCGGAGACCATTACTGACCCGGCCCTCATCCGGAGACACCTGGCTGACATCAGGCAGCGCGGTTACGTTGCCCTGCCGGGCATCGGCGTAACGGAGTGGACGGGCATCGCTGTGCCMGTCTTCGGTCCGGACAACGCCGTCGCCGCCGCGCTCAATGCCATCGTTCCGCGGCAGGAAGCCGCCGTGCCCCTCACCGTCCCGGCGCTCCTGACCGCAKCACACGGGATCTCCCGTGCACTGAAGGCCTCCGGCCCTGGTCCGCGACGGGGCTGAGGGCGTGTCTGTGGACGTGTAAGTGAGCGGCGGTGGGCGGCGGTCTCCCGGGCCTGTGGGCCCCCGTCAGGCRCCGTCTCCTAATTCGCGGGCTGCAATGTGCCCCAGGAGCCGGGCCGTGATGGCAAAGGCAATCAGGAACGAACAAAKAGCAAACGATGCGCCGATTGCAAGAAGTGCCGCCAGTTCACCGCCGCTGGTTAGCAGAACAGCGGCGGCCAGTATGGCCGATGCTGAGCACGCACCCCAGCCAGCTGCCCAGGCTTGAGCCTTGATGGACGGGAAGGGCGAGTTCCACGCTTGCACGAACAGGCCTACAGCAGACCCGGTTGCAGGCACCACGGCGGCCACGGCGCCGGTCAGAAAGGCGTCGCGGCAGACCAGGCGTMAGTGCCTGAGTCACGCCGCAACACAACCAATTCCATCATTATTGTCAGTGCCCCTTCATAGACTTGGGGTAYGAAAAGCAGGGTGGCTTGGAGCGGGGACAGCGGGGCGGCGGTGGAGGCCGTTGCTGCGTCTGTGGCTGTGCTGGCTGCCTTGCTCGGGTCCGGCGCCGGCGCGGACCGCTCTGATTCGGCCGCCGCCGATGCCCAGCGGGATGCCAATGACTTGCGGGATGCTGATGCCCTCCGGGACGCTGATCCGTTGCGGGATCTGGCGGACGGGTTGCTGGACGKGTTGGCTGAGGTGTCCCGGTTGGAGGCCCGGACGGCGGCGCTGAAGGTTCAGCTGGCCGCCGACTACGCGCGGGCGGTCAGGTTCCTGGCCCCGCCGGCGGGCTCCGGGCGGGACCGTGCCGTCCAGGAGATGGCCCTGGTCGCCGAGGTGGCCTGTGTCCTGACCGTGAGCGAACGCACCGCCGGGGCGCTGTTGTCCGAGGCCCGGGCCTTGACGACCGGGCTGCCGCTGACCTGGGCGGCGTTGCGGGCCGGGACKATTTCCTGGCAGCACGCCCGGATCCTCGTCGAGGAAACCAGCGGCCTGGATTCTGCCGGGGCGGCCTCGCTGGAGGGGCATTTCCTGGACCCGGCCGCCCCCGGGGCGGCCCGGGGCTGTGCGGCCGGGGAGCTCGTGCGGTCCCGGTTCCGGGCCAAGGCCCGTCGCTGGCGCGAACGCCACCATCCGGAGAGCATCGAGGCACGCCACAGCGTAAGCGTCGCGGACCGGCGGGTCGAGTTTGTCCCGGACCGGGACGGCATGGCCTGGCTCTCGGCCCGGCTCCCGGCCGAGACCGCGGCCKGGATCTGGGAACGGACCACCGCCGCCGCCCGMGCCCTGCAGGGCCCGGCCGAGACCCGGACCCTGACCCAGCTGCGCGCCGACATCGCCGCGACCTGGCTCCTCACCAACGGCACCGGCGGAACAGTCGACGGCGGCCCCAGCGGACTTGCCGCCGGCGGGACGGCCGACGGCGGGACAGCCGACGTCGGAATGGTTCACTGCGGACCCGATGGGGTTGGGGGTGTTCCGGTGCCGCGGGCGCAGGTCCTGGTCACCGTGCCGGTCCTGTCGCTGCTGGGCCTCACGGACGAGCCGGCCGTCCTGGACGGGTACGGTCCGATCC
>NZ_JBFTHK010000142.1:0-11486 GCF_056394205.1 Arthrobacter sp. 10T413_2
ATGGTGACGGACTCCCGCGACATCTTGGCCGGCGCGGGGGCTGAGGCGGGCGCGGCCKGCGTCGGTCCCGGGCTGGCGGGACCAGCGCCCGGCGCGGGGGCGCCGGCGTTGTTGGAAGAGACGTCTGTTGACATGGGAATTCCCTCAGGGAGTTGGGTGTGGGTCCGGCGAGCGTCGGCGCTGCTGCAGGTTGCAACAGTCTAAGCCCTGGGCGCATTCCCGTCACCGGAGCAGAATTCCGCCGCCGGAAAAGCAACACGGGGTCACATCCGGCCCATCGGCATGGACCGTGTCYGACCCCGCGTTGCTGCTTGCTGGTCCGGCTGGTGTCAGGCGTCCAGCGGCACGTTATCGATCAGCCGCACCGGACCGACCTTGGCCGCGATGATTGCCAGCGCTTCGCCGCGGAACGGGGTTTCCCTGCAGTTCTCCGCAAGGGGTTCGAGGGTGCGCGGATCCACGACCTCGAAATAGTCCAGTTCCACGAGCGGCTGGGATCGGACCAGGGCCTGCGCGGACTCKACGTCGAGGGGCTGATGGGCGTTGGCGCGCTCCTCGATGAGCCGCAGAGCCCGGGAGAGGACCAGGGCGGCACCGCGCTCGTCCCCGGAGAGGAAGCGGTTGCGGCTGGACAGCGCCAGGCCGTCGGCCGAGCGCACAATGGGCACGGGTACGATCTCCACCGGGAAATTCAGGTCCGCCACCATGCGCTGGACCAGGGCCAGCTGCTGGGCGTCCTTCTGGCCAAAGTAGGCGCGGTAGGCCGGTTGGCCTCCGCCAGGAAGCCCGGCCCCCGGCAGGCCATAGTGGAGCAGTTTCGCGACGACGGTCAGCGCGCCGTCGAAGTGTCCGGGCCGGGACGCACCCTCCCACTTTTCGCCCAGGGGCCCCGCCGTGATCCGCACGAGGGGCTCCCCGCCGGGGTAGACCTCCTCCACCGCCGGCGCGAACGCCAGGTCAACGCCCTCGGCGTCAAGCAGAGCGAGGTCGGCCTCCAGCGTCCGGGGGTACCGGTCCAGGTCCGCGGCCTCRCCGAACTGCAGGGGGTTGACGAAGATGCTGGCCACGACGACGTCGTTCTGGGCKACGGCGGTGCGGGCCAGCTGGGCATGGCCCTCGTGCAGGGCGCCCATGGTGGGCACCAGACCCTGGGATGTGCCGCCCTTCTGCGCCAGCAGCCGGGCGCTTGCGGCGCGGAGCTGGGCAGCGGTGGTGACGAGTTGGATTGCCATGTCAGGGTCCTTCCGGGGCGCGCGTCCCGTTCTGGTCGGGGCCGCGGAGCGCTTGTTCGATGCCGTCGAGTTGGTCCGGCTTCAAGAGCCCGCGGCTTCCTGCCCGGCGGGCTGTCGCCCGGGCCATGGCCAGGTACGCCTCCAGAATATCGCCGCCTGAGCCGCCGTCGTACTCGCGGAGGGCACMGGCGTGCGCGGCGACCGTGCCGGCGTCGCCGCGGGCCACGGGCCCGGTCAGGGCCGATTCGCCGGAGGCGAGCGCGTTCTCCAGCGTGGCGCGCAGCAGCGGGCCCAGCATCCGGTCCGGGGCTTCGACGCCGACGTCGCGGAGCAGCTGCGAGGCCTGCGCCACGAGCGTGACCAGATGGTTCGAGCCATGCGCCAGGGCAGCGTGGTAGAGGACGCGGTCGGCTTCTGCAATAGCGACGGGTTCGGCACCCATTTCGACGACAAGTGCCTGGGCGATCGGCAGCATCGCGGCGTCGGCCGTGACGCCGAAGGTGCAGTCCAGGAGCCGGGTGAGGTCCAGGCTCATGCCCGTGAATGTCATGGCCGGGTGAAGGGCGAGCGGCACGGCGCCGGCGGCGCGGACCGGGTGCAGGATCCCGACGCCGAAGCGCCCGGAGGTGTGCGCCACGAGCTGGCCGGGCTGCCAGGCGCCCAGCTTGGCAAGGCCGTCCACGAGGGGGCCGAGGGCGTCATCCGGGACGGCGAGCAGGACCAGTTCGGCGCGCTCCACGATGTCCTGCACTTCCAGGATGGGCACGCCCGGCAAGAGTGTTTCGGCGCGTTCGAGGCTGGCGTCCGACACGGCGGACACCCCAATGACGGCGTGCTCGGCTCCGCGCAGCGCCGCCCCCAGGACGGCACCGACCTTCCCTGCGCCGATGATTCCGACGCCGAGGCGTCCTGGTTTAGCCATGATGCGGGCCTTCCTGAGTGTCTGGTGCGGGTGTTTGCGCGGGCGGCGTGGTTGGTTCCATCCAGTGTTCGCTCGTTTGGCGCTTGCGTGCGGCGCGGGCGCGGGCGGCCTGGGCGTMCAGGAGGGCCCGGGCCTCATCGAGGCCGGCCTGGATGAGCCGCGGGGCGACCGGGCCCGCGGTGGTGTGCAGGACCAGGTCCGCCACCCGGAACCTGCGGGCGAGCGGCCCCTGCTGCAGTGCCATCGACTGGGTGCGCTGGTGCGGCACCACAACGAGGTTCCGCCACCACCGTCCGGACCTCAGGAGCAGTGCGGTCTCCGTTGCGGTGAAGCCGTTCCGCCGCCAGCCCAGCGGTGCCAGAAGCCGGGCCCGGCGCGGCGTGGTGACGAAGCCGCCGTCGGCGTCCTGCCGGGCCCCCGCTTCCCGTGTTCCGGTGTCCGGCGTTCCCGCGTCCGGGGCTCCGGCGTCCAGTGTTCCGGTTGGGTCCGCGAGGCCGTTGATTCCTGCCGTGAAGACGCCCGCCGGATCCGCGGTTCCGGGGTCCGGGAGCACCAGGGCGAGGAGTTTCAGGACGTCGGTGAGGGATCCYACCGGCAGCAGGGTGGTCCGGTGGGAGCCGTCCCGGGCGCTTTCGGCCAGGCCGTAGCCGGCCACATTGATCTGGATCCTGTACCAGCCGAACAACCGCCACAGCGGCGGCTGGCTGATCTTCAAGGCCTGGATCCTGCCCGGCGGCACGGTCTGCGCCTGGGTGTCCAGCAGGCCGTAGCGCAGCCGGATGCCGTCCGGGGAAACGGCGGCGGTGAAGTTGTAGCCCTTGTTGAACGAGGACCAGTAGGAGGCGGCGAGTCCGATCACGGCGGGGATCAGGAAGACCGTGAAGCTGCGGTTTTCGGTGACGGCGGACAGCAGCACGGAGGCGGCGCCGCCGGCCACGATGGCCAGGCCCTGTTCACTCAGGAGCACTGAGCCCATCAGGCGCGACGGCGGCACGGTCAGGACGGTCCGTTCCGGAGCCTCCACCACGGCGGCCTCCCGTTGCCCCGGTTCCGTCGCCTGCGAYAGCGACAGCGTCCCGCCGGAGGCACCGGAGGCACCGGAGGCACCGGCGAGAATTGTCGCGCGGAGCTGGCGGGCCTCGTCCGCACGGAGGTAGGCCAGGTGCACAGCGGATTCTCCGGCGTCGGCGACTTCGAACCTTAGTTCCGCCAGACCGAAAATCCTGGCCAGCAGGGGCTGCACGACGTCGATGGCCTGCACCCGGTCCAGCCGGGCCTGGCGCTGCTGCCTGAACAGGAACCCGGAGTTGACCCGGACGTACCCGTCCGCCACCTGGTAGCGGGTGAAGTACCAGCTCAGGACGAAGCCGAGCACGGTCAGCAGCAGGAGGGTGCCGCCGCCAAGCAGCAACCATGGCGCCCGGCCGGCGAACCGCTCGTCAAAGACCGGGCCGCCCTGGAGCAGCCGTTCGAAGGAGTCMCGTCCGAAAAAGAAGAACAGCGCGGCCACTGCCACCCAGCCGCGGACGAACGGCGATCCCKGGTGGACCCGCAGCCAGCCGGCGTCGGCGGTACGGGTGTTTCCCGAACCGGGGCCGGTTCCACCGGCGGTACCGGTCTCTCCCGCACCGGGGCCGGTTCCCGGCTCCCGCGCCGCTGGGAGATCCTCCGGTGTCAGCGCCATGCCGTCATGGCCTTCCCGTCACAGCCCGGCCAGCCGGGCTTCGCCGCGGGCGGACAGCTGTTMGCGGAGCCGGGCTCCCTCGCCGGCGGGCAGGCCGGGGATCTCCGCGTTGGTCCCGGCGGACGCCGTGTGTAGCTTCAGGGTGCACAAGCCCAGGGGGCGTTCGACGGGTCCCACCGCGATGTCCACGTACTGCATCCGCCCGTAGGGGACCACGAGGGTGCGCTGGAAGAAGATACCGCGGCGGATCAGGAGGTCATCGTCACGCTCGGCGTAGCCGATCGAATGCACCTGCCGGGGAATAAGGACGAGCCGCCAGACCGCCAGCAGCAGCCAGACGGCCGGAACGGCAACGGCCAGCCAAAGCGGCGGCCACGTCCACGCGCCGTTYAGCACCAGCACCAGGGGAAGCGACAGCAAGACCACCGCKATCAGGTTCCCCAGAGCCCACTCCGCGAGGCGCACGGTGACGTACTTCGGTGACACCCTGAGCCATTCGATGCCCGGCGGGTCAATCGCTTCGGTAGGCATATTCGCCTTCTGCGGAGGGCTTGTTGCGCTTTCCCTGCACCTCGTGCCCGGATTCGGCGTCGCCGTCCTCGGGCGGAATCCGGCAGAACCGCTCGACGACCAGTCCGACGACCACCATGATCAGCCCGCCGCCGGCCATCGCAAGGGCCTGCCAGGTGATGTCCTGGTTGCTGCGCAGGTTCCACAGCCGCAGCTGCTCGATCAGGATTCCCGCGTGCCAGCCCAGCAGGACCGTGCCGGTGTAGGCGCAGGCCTGCGCCAGGACCAAGGTCCACGCCGCCAGGATGGGGTTGAGGATTTTCTTCTTCTTGCCGTTGCGCCAGCGCAGCACGCGGATGCCCAGCACGAGGGTGAGTACCACGATCACGCCCATGGTCAGCAGCCCGGTGAGCGGCAGGACGGGGGTGGCCAGGCTGTAGCGGCCGGCCATCACGGTGGCGAACCAGCCCGCCATGGCCAGGACCACAGCAATGGCCAGCAGGAGCAGGGGGTTGGTCAGCTTCACGGGCGGTCCACCGTATCGGGGACGCCGGCCGCGTCCGCGCCTGGGACGTCCGCGGGTGCCGGGGGCCGGAAGCCGTCAAACGGTGCGAGGTCGGCGAAATCGTCGGCTTTGGCGGCGAGCTCGCCCACGCGTTGGCCGTTGAGCTCCGCCGCGGGATCGATCAGTGACCACGGGTAGAGCACGAACGCCCGTTCCGCGGCCCGGGGGTGCGGCAGGGTGAGTTCGGGGTCGGAACTCACCACGGCACCGTAGGTGATGATGTCCACGTCCAGGGTCCGCGGTCCCCACCGGACCTCACGCACCCGCAGGTGCTTCTGTTCCACGGCGTGACAGTGCCGCAGCAGTTCGCGCGGCAGCAGGGACGTCTCGACCGCAATCACCATGTTGAGGAAGTCGGGCTGGTCCGCCGGGCCGCCCACGGCCTTCGTCTGGACGATCGGCGAGATGGCCAGGAGGCGCACTTCCGGCGGGTCGACGATATCGGCGACGGCGGCGGACAGCGTGTCGCTGCGCTCCCCCAGGTTGCTGCCGAGCGCGATGACCGCGCGGGTGTAAAGCGGGCTCATGTCCGTCTCCGGTGCACGCTGACGGAAACATCGCCGAACTCTACCTCGATCGGGGCCTTCGGCTTGTGCACGGTGATGTCCACGGCGGCCACGGGGAATTTCTGCAGGACGTCGTCGGCAATCCGCACGGCCAGTGCCTCGATCAGGTTCAGCGGGTCTCCCGTGATCCAGTCCCGGATGCAGCCGGCGACTTCGCCGTAATGTGCGGTGTCCAGGACGTCGTCCGACGCTGCAGCCTGGCTGAAGTCAAGGTGCAGCACCGCGTCAACGACGAACGGCTGGCCGTCGCGGCGCTCGAAGTCGAACACTCCATGATGGCCGACGGCGGTGACGCCGCGCAGCGTGATCTGGTCCATGACGCCGGCCGGATCAGTTGGTGCCGGCGGCGGCCGGTGCCGGGTGCGCCGGGGGTGCCATGCGGGCGGCGACCTTGACGGCGTCCAGGCTCGGGCCGACGTCGTGCACCCGCACCGCCCAGGCGCCGCGGAAGGCGCTGATGGCGGTCACGGCGGCGGTGGCGGCATCGCGTTCAACCGGCTGGGCGGCCTTGCCGGCCACGGTCAGGAGGCTGCCGAGGAAGCGCTTGCGGGAGCCGGCCACGAGGACCTTGTGGCCCATGGCCTGCAGGACGTCCAGGCGCTGCAGCAGTTCCCAGTTCTGGACGTCGTTCTTGGCGAAGCCCAGMCCCGGGTCCACGATGATCTGTTCCGGGCTGACGCCTGCGGCGTAGAGCTTGTCGCGGACGCCGGCGAGTTCGGCGACGACGTCCCGGGCGACGTCATCGTAGTCGGTGAGGTCATTCATGGTGCTGGCGTCGCCGCGGCGGTGCGTCAGGATATAGGGCGCCTTGGTCCGGGCGGCCAGTTCAGCCATTTCCGGTTCGATGGTCAGGCCGGAGACGTCATTGATGATCGCGGCGCCGGCTTTCAGGGCGGCGGCCGCCGTCGCGGCGTGGGTGGTGTCGATGCTGACCAGGGCGCCGGCCTTGACCAGGGCCTCGATAACCGGCAGCACGCGGCGCTGTTCCTCGTCCACKCCGACCGCCGTGGCGCCCGGACGGGTGGATTCGCCGCCGACGTCGATGATGTCCGCCCCGGCGTAGAACATCCGCAGGCCCGCCGCGATCGCGGTGTCCGGCGTCGCGTAGTCGCCGCCGTCGCTGAAGGAATCGGGGGTGACGTTCAGGATTCCCATGACGAGTGTCCGGTCCGTGGGCAGGTCCTGGAACTTCGCTGCCGGGCGCGGTTTGCGCAGGATGGGCAGGGGCGAGGTTGCGGGGCCGGTCCCTGGGGCTGCAGCTAGGGAGTCCATAGTCTGTTTACTTACCTTCCGAGTATGAGGCTCATGGCTTCGGCGCGGGTGGCCGGGTCGTGCAGTTGCCCGCGCACTGCGCTGGTGACAGTCTTGGCGCCGGGCTTGCGGATGCCCCGCATGGACATGCACAGGTGCTCGCATTCGACGACGACGATCGCGCCGCGCGGTTTGAGGTGGGTGACGAGGGCTTCGACGATCTGGGTGGTCAGGCGTTCCTGGACCTGCGGGCGCCGGGCGAACATGTCCACCACGCGGGCCAGCTTGCTCAGGCCCGTGACCTTGCCGTCGTGCGAGGGGATGTAGCCCACGTGCGCCACCCCGTGGAACGGCACCAGGTGGTGCTCGCACGTGGAGTAGAACGGGATGTCCTTGACCAGTACGAGTTCCTCGTGGTCGAGGTCGAAGGTGGTGGCCAGGATCTCCGCGGGGTCGTGGTGCAGGCCGGCGAACATTTCGGCATAGGCCTTGGCCACCCGCTTCGGAGTGTCCAGGAGTCCGCCGCGGTCCGGGTCCTCGCCGATGGCCAGCAGGATTTCCCGCACGGCCGCCTCGATCCGGGGGCGGTCCACTTTGGTGCTTGGATGCTGGGCTTCCCCGTCCCCCGCCGAAGGGGCAGCGGGGGCGGGAACGTCGTCGTCGAAGTTAGAAGTCACAGAAGAAGCCTAGCTGGGAAGGCCGTCAGTCCCGATATCCGTAACGCCGCCGGCTCCTCCTTCGAAGGACTCCTGTCCGGGGACACCCTGGGCGTGCGGCGGCCGGGCGTCCAGGGGCTCTTCGAGCCGTGCCTGGGTCGCTTCCTCCTGCGCTTCGCGTTCGGCCTTCTCCCGGCGKGATTCCACCGGGCCGGCGGACAGGATCGGGCGGGTCTCCTTGGAGAGCCAGACCTCGCGGAAATCACGCTTGCGGATGTGGGTGAAGACCTGGGCGATTTCGGCCTGGTTCAAGGTTTCGCGTTCCAGCAGTTCCAGCGCCAGCTGGTCCAGGACGTCCCGGTTTTCGGTGAGGATGGCGTAGGCCTCGTCATGGGCGCCCTCGATGAGGCGGCGGACCTCCTCGTCGACGATGTAGGCGATCTGGTCGGAGTAGTTGCGCTCGTGGCCGGCGTCACGGCCCAGGAAAGGCTCGCCTCCGCCCTGGCCGAGGCGCACCGCGCCGACGCGTTCGCTCATGCCGAACTCGGTGACCATCTTGCGGGCGATCCCGGTGGCCTTCTCGATGTCGTTGGACGCGCCGGTGGACGGGTCGTGGAAGACGAGTTCCTCGGCCACACGGCCGCCCATGGCGTAGGCCATCTGGTCGAGCAGCTCATTGCGGGTGATGGAGTACTTGTCGTTTTCCGGGACCACCATGGTGTAGCCCAGGGCACGGCCACGGGGCAGGATGGTGATCTTGGTGACCGGAGCGGAGTTCCGCAGGGCCGCCGCGACGAGGGCGTGGCCGCCTTCGTGGTAAGCGGTGACTTTGCGCTCGTGTTCCTTCATCACCCGGCTGCGCTTCTGCGGGCCCGCCATGACGCGGTCAATCGCCTCGTCCAGCGCGMGGTCATCGATCAGGTTGGCGTTGGAGCGCGCMGTCAGCAGCGCGGMCTCGTTCAGGACGTTGGCCAGGTCAGCGCCCGTGTAACCCGGGGTCTTCTTGGCGACGGCCTTGAGGTCGACGCCGGGAGCCATCGGCTTGCCCTTGGCGTGCACCTGCAGGATCTGGTCGCKGCCGATCAGGTCGGGGGCCTCGACCGAGATCTGCCGGTCGAAGCGGCCCGGGCGCAGCAGGGCGGGGTCCAGGACGTCGGGCCGGTTGGTGGCGGCAATCAGGATGACGTTGGTCTTGACGTCGAAGCCGTCCATTTCAACCAGCAGCTGGTTGAGGGTCTGCTCGCGCTCGTCGTTGCCGCCGCCGATTCCGGCACCGCGGTGCCGGCCGACGGCGTCKATCTCATCGACGAAGATGATGGCCGGCGCGTTGGACTTGGCCTGTTCGAACAGGTCGCGGACGCGGGAGGCGCCCACACCGACGAACATTTCCACGAAATCGGAACCGGAGATGGAGAAGAAGGGCACGCCGGCCTCGCCGGCGACGGCGCGGGCCAGAAGGGTCTTGCCGGTGCCCGGAGGGCCGTAGAGCAACACACCCTTGGGGATCTTGGCACCGACGGCCTGGAACTTGGCCRGCTCCTGCAGGAATTCCTTGATCTCCTCTAGTTCCTCGACGGCCTCATCGGCGCCGGMGACATCGCTKAAGGTCACCTGGGGCATGTCCTTGTTGACGAGTTTCGCCTTGGACTTGCCGAACTGCATGACCTTGGACCCGCCGCCCTGCATCCGGGAAAGCAGGAACCAGAACAGGACACCAAGGAGCAGCACGGGCACCAGAAGGGAGAAGAGCCCCGAGAACCAGTTGTTCTCGATCGGCTGGTCCGTGAAACCGCCCGACGGTTTGGCATCCGTGACCGCCTTGACGACGTCCTGGGCACGGGCGTTGACGAAGTAGAACTGGACGTTCTTGCCCTTGTCCTGCCCGTCGACCTGCAGGTTGTCCTTCAGGACCAGGTCCACGCGGTTCTCGGCGTCGAAAATCTTGGCCTGTTCAACCTTGCCGGCGGAATTMAGCAGTTCAAGGCCCTTATCGGTGTCAATCCGGCTTGCGCCGCCCGGCGCCAGGGTGGCGAAGGCAAGCAGCAGCATGGCCACCACAACGACAATCCAGATGCCCGGGCCCTTGAAGAAACTCTTAGCTTTCATCTGTTCGGGGCTGGCCCCGTCCCTCCTGGTAGTGCTGCACGGCGACCGTTCTGCGCGCGTGTGGTGCTGCGTCAGGTTCTAGCTATACACCGTCGCACTAACTCACGCACGGTGAAGTGCAAAAGTTCCCTGTGGGCGTAGCGGGACGCGGCGCCCCGCCGTCCGGTCCCGGGCGGGGGCGTCTCCGCGTGAACGATCTATTCGTATACGTGCGGCGCCAGGGTGCCGACGAAGTCCAGGTTGCGGTACTTCTCGGCGTAGTCCAGGCCGTAGCCGACGACGAACTCGTTGGGAATGTCATAGCCGACGTACTTGACGTCGATCTTGACCTTCGCGGCCGTCGGCTTGCGGAACGCGGTGCAGATTTCCACCGAAGCGGTGCCGCGGGATTCCAGGTTGGTCTTGAGCCAGGAGAGCGTGAGGCCGGAGTCGATGATGTCCTCGACAATCAGGACGTCTTTGCCCATGAGGTCGGTGTCGAGGTCCTTCAGGATGCGGACCACGCCGGAGGACTGGGTGCCGGAGCCGTACGAGGACACGGCCATCCAGTCCATGGAGACGTGGCTGTGCAGTGCGCGGGCGAGGTCTGCCATGACCATCACGGCGCCCTTGAGCACGCCGACGATCAGCAGATCGCGGCCCTCGTAGTCCTTGTCGATCTGCGCCGCGAGTTCGGTGATCCGTTGCTGGATCTGTTCCTTGGTGTAGAGAACGTGCTTGAGGTCTGCCTGGACGTCGTTTGAATCCACCAATGGCTCCTGTGTAGATGCGGGGTGCGACTATTTTCGGGGCGGCTGTTGAGGCCGGAATACAAGCTTCCCACAGCGGGCGGCTTCGCGGGGAACGCCGCCGGCGGCGGACGGCTGCTCCGCAAGGAGCTGCGAGAGCGAGAGCCGGTAGACGCTGACCGAGCCGGGAAGCTCCACCGGGCCGGCCGATCCCTGCCGGCGCAGCAGCGCTTCGGCGGCAAGCAGGCGCTGGTAGCTGGGCTGTTGACCGCCGACGGCGGCGGCGGCCTTGGCGATCACCCGGAACCTCACGGCCGGGGCCAGGTCCCGCAGCGCCGCCTCCGGAAGGCTGATTTCCTCCCCGTCCTGCTCCCGCAGCCGGTCAAAGGTGTCGTTTGCCACGTCCTCCAGGTAGTCGGCGTCCAGCTGCAGGATCKAGGCCGTGCGGGCGAGGGATTCGGCGACGCCCGGGCCGAGCTTGTCTTCCAGCAGGGGCAGCACCTCAACCCGGGTCCGGGAGCGGGCGTAGGCGGGATCCGTGTTGGACGGATCGTGCCAGGGTTCCAGGCCCTCCGCCTGGCAGATCTCCAGGGTGTCCGCGCGCCGGAGGCCCAGGAAGGGGCGCAGGAGCCGGCCCCGGGAGGGCCGCATCCCGGCGAGGGACCGGGTGCCGGAGCCCCGCGCCAGGCCAAGCAGCACTTGCTCGGCCTGGTCATCGAGGGTGTGGCCGAGCAGGATCACGCCGGCGCCGGCCTCGTCCGCGGCGGCGTCGAGGGCCGCGTGGCGGGCGTCCCGGGCGGCCGCCTCCGGGCCCATGCCGGTGGCGGCGACGTCGACTGTGCGGATCTGCACGGGAGAGAGCCCGAGGTCCTCGAGGGTCCGGGCGGTGGTTGCTGCGACCGCGGCGGAGCCGGACTGGAGCTGGTGGTCCACCACGACGGCGCCCACGGACACGGGGTGGCCGTCGACGTGGCCCCGGCGGCCGAAATAGGCGGCGACGGCCGCGAGGGCCAGCGAGTCAGGACCTCCGCTGCAGGCGACCAGGACACGCTCCGGGTAGCCGGCGGCGGCAAGCGCGTCCTGCAGCATTTTCCGCGCGGTGCCGACCACCGGCGCGAGGCGGCCGGGCCGGCGTCGTCCGCTGGACACCGACGACGAACCGGCGGGGTTACGGGCTGTCATGGCGGCTAGAGGCCCATCCGGTCGAGCCAGAGCTTGGAGTCGTGGATCTCGGCTTCGGTGGGGAGCCGGTCAGCGGACTCCCAG
>NZ_JBFTHK010000143.1:0-11352 GCF_056394205.1 Arthrobacter sp. 10T413_2
CGCTTCGACCACCCGCGCCAGCCCCGGCGTGCCGGGCTCCACGACGTCGCGGGCCAGGGCATCGGCGTCGACAAGCACCGCGCCGAGCTCCCGCAGGCGCGCCGCAACCAGTGACTTCCCCGACGCGATCCCGCCGGTCAACCCGATCTTCAACACCCCACAAGACTAAACTGAACCGGTGGAAGATGAGGCGGATTACCCCGAGAGCAGGACTTCCATTTACACCACCCTCGCCGCAGGGTCCCAGTTCCGGCACGAAATCGAGGTCAAGCGGTCCCGGTTCATCACCGTCCTTGCCCGCACGGCGGAAGAAGACGCAGCCCGCTCCGTCCTGGCCGGCCTGCGCAAGGAATTCCACGACGCGCGGCACCACTGCTTCGCCTTCGTGCTCGGCCCCGACCGGGACGTCCAGCGTTCCAACGATGACGGCGAACCGTCCGGAACTGCCGGCATCCCGATGCTGGAGGCGCTGCTCAAGCGCGAGACCGCGCCCGGCGTCGCCGATCTCAGCGACGTCGCCGCCGTCGTGGTGCGCTATTTCGGCGGCATCCTCCTCGGCGCCGGCGGCCTGGTGCGCGCGTACTCGGACTCGGTGGCCGGGTCGCTGGAGCTCGCGACCCTTGTGCGGCGCCGCCGGCTGCGGAYCTGTTCGGTGCGGGTGGGGCACGCCGGGGCCGGGCGGCTCGAGAACGACCTGCGTGCCGCGGGCTTTGTMATGGCCGAAACCCGTTACGAGGCGCAGACTACTGTCCTGAGGCTTGCGCTGCCGGACAACCCGGAGGAACTGGCCCGCGCCGCGGACCGGGTGGCCGCCATGTCAGCCGGCAGTGCGGCGTTGCTGCCCGGAGAAACGGAGTGGATCGATGTCCCCATCAGCTGAGCCGGTGCCCGCGGTCGAGCTGCTTGACGTCAGCGAGGCCGTGCTCGAACAGCTCCTGGAGCTCGCCCTCCGGGACGCCGACGCCGACGAGGTCACCCCGCCGCTGGGCGAGACCGCCGCCTGGAACACCGACCGGATCAGCTGGTTCCGCGAATTCCACCACGCCGCCGCAGCGGGCCTGGACGGCCCCGCGCAGCAAAAGAGCTGGGCCATCAGCTGCGACGGGCAACTCGCCGGTTCCGTCCGGCTGAAGCGCATAGGGCCGGCGCCGGGGTCGGTGGTGGGGACGGTGGAGCCGCTGKATGCTGGTACTGGCGCGGGTGGTACCCGCGGGGGTGGTACTGGCGGGGCGATTGAAACCGGCATTCAGCCCGCCGCTTCGCTGGACGATGCCCCTCAGACAGACAGTCTTGTTGCTGGCGGGGCGCTGGAGACCGGAATCTGGCTTGGCCGGAGCTTCCGCGGCCGGGGTGTCGGCCGCGAGGCGCTGCGGCTCGTGAAAGCCCTGGCCGCGTCTGCCGGAGCGAGTCATCTGGTGGCCGAGACCACGGCCGGCAACGTGGGTGCCATTGCGTTGCTGAAGTCCGCGGGTGCCGAGCTCGTCACTGGTGCAGCCTCGGCGACTGCCACCGTGCCGGTCAAGGGCACAATCCCGCTACCCTGACGACGGTGCACACCGCAGTCCGCCCGCGTTGMTTCCCACCACTGGACATGCCCTCCCGCAGCCAACCGGGCCACCACCGGACATGTCCCCCGCTGGCCGCGAGCAAAGCGCAGAATCCCCTCATGCCCACCCCACGCGCCCAGAACTGGACATGCCCTCCCGCAGCCAACCGGGCCACCACCGGACACGTCCCCCGCTGGCCGCGAGCAGAGCGCAGAATCCCCTCATGTCCACCCCACGCGCCCAAGACTGGACATGCCCTTCAGCGGCGAAGACTTAGTTAAGGCTCTACCGGGCTAGTGGGCGATTTCCCAGATGTGTCCGGCGGGGTCGCGGAAGCAGGCGGTACGGATACCCCAGGGTCGGTCGATGGGGCCGTTGAGCAGTTCAACCCCGCGGCGGGACAACTCCGCGCACATGTCGTCGACGTCGTCCACTTCAATGGTGAACTGTAGGCGGGCGCCAGCCTCTGCGCTGGCGACGGTTGCCGGTTGGATGAGTTCGGGGGCTTCGGAGATGTTGAGCAGATTGATCAAAGTGTTCTCGAACTTGAAGACTGCGGAAACGTCGTCTTCAAAGACGAGAGGAAGCCGGAACACATCCTCATAGAAGCTCTTTGTGGCGCCCAGGTCTTCTACAAATAAGGTGATGGCATGGATGCCCCGTGTCCACGGACCGACTCTTCCGCGTGAGCCCTGCGCTTCAATTGCCCCCGATGGCTCAGCCATGGAACTCCCCCTCGTCGTCGGCTGCGAAAATCTCAACCTGCAAAGTGTGGACTCAGGGGAGATCCGCCGTCAAGGATTCCACGCCTGCCGCACCTCGCGCACACGCCGGTCGCTCGCCGGCCGGGCAGAACACGTTGCTCCTCCTGCCGCTGGACATGTCCCTCGCTCGGGGCCAGGACTGGGCACAATGCCCATAAGTCCCCAAGCCCAAGAAATGAGCATGTCCCGAGAGGTGAGCTCCAAGAATGAGCATGTCCCTGGTAGAGCTGTCTAGGAAGCAACGTGCCTGTCGACAAGGCAATGCACCACCTCCCGGCMACCAGACATGTCCAGCGCTCGGTGCCAAGACTGGACACAATGCCCATATGTCCACTGGTGACGGCCAAAAATGAGCATGTCCCCGAGGGGAGGGCTCCAACAATGAGCATGTCCCGTGGTGACGCCCAAAAGTGAGCATGTCCCGTGGTGACGCCCAAAAGTGAGCATGTCCCGTGGTGACGCCCAAAAATGAGCATGTCCCCGAGGGGAGGGCTCCAACGATGAGCATGTCCTGTGGAGCGGGCAGCGGCGGAGCATGTCCACGGGAAACGCAAAGGTGGCCGCCCCCAAGGGGACGGCCACCTTTGCTGTGCATTCTGACTACCGCACCGTGACGGTGCAGCGTCGAGCTACAAACTGCCTGGACTCAGGGAGCGGACTCCGTGAGGACCGGGGGCAATTAGTTGCCGGTCAGCTTCTCGCGCAGAKCGGCAAGAGCCTCGTCCGAGGCAAGCGTGCCTGCACCGGCTTCGGTTGCAGCCGGCTCGGAGGAGTAGCTGGTGGTGCCGGAGTCGCTCTCGCCGGACGTTGCAGCTGCAGCGTCGTCGGCAGCGTGCTGGGCAACCTGCTTCTTGTGGGCTTCCCAGCGGGTCTGGGCGTCAGCGTACTGCTGCTCCCAGGCGGCGCGCTGCGTCTCGTAGCCTTCAAGCCACTCGTTGGACTCCGGGTCGAAGCCCTCCGGGTACTTGTAGTTGCCCTCTTCGTCGTACTCGGCGGCCATGCCGTAGAGTGCCGGGTCGAATTCGGTGCTGTCGGCGTCGACGCCCTCGTTGGCCTGCTTGAGGGAGAGGGAGATGCGGCGGCGCTCGAGGTCGATGTCGATGACCTTGACGAACAGCTCGTCGCCAACGGAGACAACCTGCTCGGCCAGCTCAACGTGACGCACGGCGAGCTCGGAGATGTGGACCAGGCCTTCGATGCCGTCTTCAACGCGAACGAACGCGCCGAACGGAACCAGCTTGGTGACCTTACCCGGAACAACCTGGCCGAGGGCGTGGGTGCGGGCGAAGGTCTGCCACGGATCTTCCTGCGTAGCCTTGAGCGACAGGGAGACGCGCTCGCGGTCCAGGTCGACCTCGAGAACCTCGACGGTGACTTCCTGGCCAACTTCGACAACCTCGGACGGGTGGTCGATGTGCTTCCAGGACAGCTCGGAAACGTGAACGAGACCGTCTACGCCGCCCAGGTCCACGAAGGCACCGAAGTTGACGATGGAGGAAACGACGCCGGGACGGACCTGGCCCTTTTCCAGCTTGTTGAGGAACGTGGAGCGGACCTCGGACTGGGTCTGCTCGAGCCATGCACGGCGGGACAGCACAACGTTGTTGCGGTTCTTGTCCAGCTCGATGATCTTGGCTTCGATCTGCTGACCGATGTACGGAGCGAGGTMGCGCACGCGGCGCATCTCGACGAGGGATGCGGGCAGGAAKCCGCGCAGACCGATGTCGAGGATAAGACCACCCTTGACAACCTCGATGACGGTACCGGTGACAACACCGTCTTCTTCCTTGACCTTCTCGATGTCGCCCCAGGCACGCTCGTACTGAGCACGCTTCTTGGAGAGGATCAGGCGGCCTTCTTTGTCTTCCTTGGTGAGCACCAGGGCTTCKACCTGATCGCCAACGGAGACGACGTCTCCGGGGTCAACGTCGTGCTTGATGGAAAGCTCGCGGGAGGGAATGACACCTTCGGTCTTGTAACCGATGTCGAGCAGAACTTCGTCGCGGTCGACCTTGACGACGGTACCTTCGACGAGGTCTCCGTCGTTGAAGTACTTGATGGTGGCGTCGACAGCTGCGAGGAAGTCCTCAGCGGTACCRATGTCGTTAATCGCGACTACGGGGGTACCGGGCTTCTCGGTGGAGGTGATGGTCATGTAGTAGGGGCTCCGTTGTGGATAGTTAGTCGGTCAGGCAAACCGCTGCGCCCGCATTATGGAATGCAGACGAAGAACACGGCATCTCAGCAGGTGATATGCCGGGTCATCCTGATTTTGTGGATTGTAGATGCGCGCACGTAGTACACGCCCGTTTAGTCTAGTCGTTTACGTCAACGCCGGTCAAAGCGCGCGGGGTCCTCCGCACGAACGACGCCGACGGCGGGAACTGCGCGAAGAAGTGCCTCAGGCCGTGCGGCTAGAAGTGCGTGAGGCAGTGCGGTGAGCGTTCGACGGCGAACATGAGCCTCGCGGTCAGGGCCGCCCCGGGCGCGTGCTCGGTAATTCGGCCGGCGGCCGTCAGCGTCACGGGACAGACGGCCCCCAGGTAGATGGACCCGAGGTCCGCGACGTCCAGCGACAACTCCGGCTCAGCATCCGGAGCGGGCGTCACCGTGGCCTCCCCGCCGCTGACTGCCAGGGCGAAGGTGCCMGCGGCAAAGCCGAGGCTGTCCCGGACGGCGAGGACCAGGGTCCCGTCGGCAGAGTAGCGCCGGGCGCCCAGGACGCGCAACGGGTCCAGGATGCGCAGCCACAGCATGTCGCGCTGGTCCGAGGACTCAACGCAGCGGGGGTCCTCCAGGGCCCAGGTCAGCGGGTCATCCACCGGCGCGTCCTGCCAGCTGATCCGTTCCACGAGGTCGATGCTGCCCAGGAACTGCCAGAGTTCCAGATAGGCGGCGTCGGTCGCCGCCACGAGATCCACAATCTCCATGGTGTACGGCTTGACGTCCCACCCGCCGAACTTATAGGAGACATACCCGTCCACGCTGCCCGCGGCGTCATAGTGCAGGGCACAGCGGATGGCTTCGTCTTCGCTGCCGTCGCGGCCGAGCGTGCCCGAGGACCTCAGCCGGTAGGCCTCCTGCCGCGAGATGGATCCGGGCATGGCGCGTTGGACCCGTGCGAAGACCTCGGGGGCCAGGTCAAGCAGGACCTTCCGGTCGGCGATCTCCACCGAACCCACCGGCTCGTGGCGGAGGCGGAAACGGGGCCCGGTGTCCACCTTGATGCTGCGCTCAAAGGTGGYCACCCCGTAGCCGAACCGTCCGTAGATGGACGCCTCCGAGGCGGTGAGCGCCGCCAGCGCGACGCCGTCCGCCTTGGCCGCGGCGAGGTCCTCGGTCATCATCCGCCGGAGCAGCCCCTGCCGGCGATGGGTCCCGCGCACCGTGACCGCGGTGACGAGCTGGGCTTCGAGCTGGCGGCCGTAGCCGATGTTCAGGTCCTTGCGCAGGGTGGCGAACGTGGCCACCGGAACGTCGGCCGACAGCGAGTGGGCCGCGACGCCGTCGGGCTGGTACACGCCGGTCATCTCACGGTTATCCACTTGGTACATGGCCATGATCTTGTCCACAAACTCGTCTTTGCGCGGTTCGTCGTAGAAGCCGATCCCGACTCCGCGCAGCCACGCAGTCCCCTGGGCGTAGTCTGCCGAGTCCTTCCCGACCGCCCGGAACCGCCTGAGCTCGTATTTTTCTGCCACGTGCTTCTCCCCCTGAGAATCCTGAATATCCTGAAAATCCGGCAGTCCCGGCAGAGCCGGAACGAAAACGTGCCGGAACGACACCCTGCCGGAACCGGTGAACCGTTAGTGCCCCGCCTCGTGCCAGCTGGACCCGATGCCAATCTGGACGTCCAACGGAACGCTGAGATCCGCGGCCGAGCCCATTTGCTMGGTCACGAGCTTCTCAACGGCCTCGCGTTCACCCTTGGCGACCTCGAGGACCAGTTCATCATGGACCTGGAGCAGCATCCGCGATTTCAGGCCCTGGCCAGCCAGCGCGCCGGAGACGCCCAGCATGGCTCGCTTGATGATGTCCGCCGCGGACCCCTGGATGGGCGAGTTCAATGCCACCCGCTCGGCGATTTCCCGCAGCTGCCGGTCCGTGCTGGTCAGGTCCGGCAGGTAGCGGCGGCGGCCCTCGATMGTGGCCGTGTAGCCGTCGATCCGGGCCTGGTCCACCACGCCGCGGAGGTAGTCCCGGACGGCGCCGAAGCGTTCGAAGTATTCCTTCATCAGCGTCCGGGCCTCGTCCACGGAGATTTCCAGCTGCTTGGAAAGCCCGAAGGATGTCAGCCCGTAGGCCAGGCCGTAGGACATGGCCTTGACCTTGGAGCGCATGGCGCTGGTGACCTCGGACGGCGGCACGTGGAAGATGTGAGAACCGACGTACCGGTGCAGGTCCTCACCCTCCTTGTACGCCTGGATGAGGCCGGGATCGCCGGAAAGGTGCGCCATGATCCGCATCTCGATCTGCGAGTAGTCCGCGGACAGGAGGCAGTCATAGCCCTCGGTCACCACGAAGATGCTGCGGACGCGCCGGCCCTCCTCGCTCCGGACCGGGATGTTCTGCAGGTTCGGGTTGTTGGAGGAGATACGGCCGGTGGCGGCTACATTCTGCGCATACGTGGTGTGGATCCGGCCGTCGTCGGCCACGGACTTCTTGAGGCTTTCCACCATTTGACGTAGCTTCGAGGACTCGCGGTGGGCCATCAGCTKCACGAGKAATTCATGGCCGGTCTTCTCCAGCAGCGTCTTGAGCGACGCGGCATCGGTGGTGTACCCGGACTTGATCTTCTTCGTCTTGGGCAGGCCGAGCTCCTCGAACAGCACCGTCTGCAGTTGCTTGGGCGAACCGAGGTTGACCTCGTGGCCGATGGCGGCGAAAGCCTGTTCCTGGGCGTTATCGATCACCTTGGCGAGGTCGKCGAGCTGTTCGTCCATGCGCTCCATGGAGACCGCGATCCCGGTGAGCTCCATCTGTGCCAGGACCCGGCTGACGGGCAGTTCAAGGCTCGTCAGAAGCTCTTGGGCCTTGCGCGTCTTCAGTTCCGTTTCGAAGTGGTGGCTCAGGGCGTGCACGACGGCGGCCTGCTGGACCAGCGCGCCGGCCGCGGCGCCGTCGTCCTCGCCGCCGAAGGCGAGTTCCAGCTGGCCGGTCTTGGCGGCCTCGGTGGATACGGTCATCTTGAGKTGGTGCTGGGCGAGTTCGGCGAGTTCGTAACTGCGCCGGTCCGGCTGGATGAGGTAGCCGGAGATCGCGGTGTCGTCCACCACGCCGTCGAGGCCGAGCCCGCGGGAGGTGAAGGCCTTGAGCGCCGGCTTGAACCCGTGGATGACTTTGGGGGCGCCGKGATCCCKGAGCCAGCCGGCCAGCACGGCGTCCGCCTCGGCATCCAGGCCGGTGAGCTCGATGTACGCGGCCGCGTCCTTGCGGACCACGGCAAGGGCTGAAGCGTCGTCCACGATCCTGCCGGGCGCGAATTCGACGGCGAGGGCGGACCGGAGCCCCGCGCCGGCGTCGAAGAAGGTCCGCAGCTCCGCCGCGGAGGTGAGGGTCGAGAACTCGGGAACCTCGATGCTGTCCGGTTCGCCTTCGACGGGCTCGTTGCCGTAGAGGGCGAAGAGCCGGGTGCGGAGCGTCTTGAATTCGAGGCGGTCGAAAATTTCCTCGATCGCGTCATGGTCCGGGCGCGGTTCCTCCAGGTCGTGAAGGGACACGGGGAGCTCGAGGTCCGTCAGGAGGCGGTTGAGCCGGCGGTTCCGCTTGACCGATTCGACGTGCTCGCGKAGGGCGTCGCCGACCTTCCCGCCGATCGAGTCGAGGTTTTCCAGGATGCCCTCGAGCCCGCCGTACTGGTTGATCCACTTCGCGGCGGTCTTGGGCCCGACGCCGGGCACGCCCGGAAGGTTGTCCGCCGTCTCCCCGACGAGCGCGGCGAGGTCCGAATAGCGCGGCGGCGAGACGAAGTACTTGGCCTCGATTGCTTCGGCGTCCATCCGGGGGATGTTGGTGACGCCCTGCTTCGGGTAGAGGACGAAGACGTTCTCGGTGATGAGCTGGAAGGTGTCCCGGTCGCCGGAGACGAGCAGGACCTCGAAGCCGGCCTCATCGCCCCGGGCGGCGAGCGTGGCGAGGATGTCGTCGGCTTCGAAGCCGGGCATCTTGACGGTCTTGATGCCCCAGGCGGTCATGACTTTTTCAATGAGGTCGATCTGGCCGCTGAACTCGCGGGGGGTCTCGTTGCGCCCGGCCTTGTAGCCGTCATACTCGGCCTTGCGGAACGTGGTGTCGTCGGAGACGTCAAAAGCCACGGCGACGTGCGTGGGGTTCTGTTCCTTGATGAGGTTGATCARCATGGACGTGAAGCCGTGGACGGCGTTGGTGTGCTGGCCGCTGGAGGTGKCGAAGTTTTCGGCCGGCAGGGCATAGAAAGCGCGGAAGGCCATCGAGTGGCCGTCGAGGACCAGAAGCCGCGGTTGGTCCGTGAGGGGCACCACCGGTGCCTGGGTCGCGGAGACCTCGGTCCCGACGCGTCGCGCCTTCCCCGCGGGCGTCGCGGCTTCGGTGACGGGCGGCTCGGCCACAAGGACAGAGGCTACGGCTGCGTCCGTGGCAGTGACAGCATCTGCGCCGGCGTCTGCGGAAGGCTCGGTCGCGGGGGAAGGGGCCGGTTTGGTAGTTTCACTCACAGGTGCCAGCCTAGTTCCCATGATGGACAATTTCACGCCGGCCCCCTACGCGGCCGAGCTTGCGGCGGCCGGAGTTCCCGAGGACATGCACGATTGGCTGGGCCAGTACGGCGTCGGCGCCCTCGTGGTGAAGATGGGGATCCACTTCCTTGAAATGAGTCCGGAGCGGACCGTGGCCACCATGCCGGTGGACGGGAACACCCAGGTGGCCGGGATCCTCCACGGCGGGGCACACGTGGTCCTGGCCGAGACCCTCGGGTCTTTCGYGGCCGGCCTGCACGCGGGACCGAACCGGCAGGCGCTCGGGATCGAGGTCGGGGCCACGCATCACCGGGCGATCTCCGCTGGCACCGTCACCGGGACGTGCACGGCCATCCACCTCGGCCGGACCCTCACGACCCACGAGATCGTCATGACGGACGAGCACGGCCGTCGGCTCTCCACGGCCCGGATCACGAACCTCATCCGCGATATCGCCGGGTAGGAGTTCACCGGGAGGCCGGTGGGCCGGTGGCACAGGCCGGTGGGCCGGGCCATCGCGCCGGATKGGCCCTGCTAGCTCCTGCCCGGGAAGCGGTAGCGCAGCTCCACGATGCCGCGGCCCATCGTGCGGGACGCGACGAGCTCCAGCGGCGGCGTCGGGCCGGTCATGGGCAGCAGCTGCTTGCCMCCTCCCAGCACCACGGGAATAACCKAGAGAATCAGTTCGTCGAGCAGCCCGGCGTCCGCGAATTGCGCGGCGAGGACTCCCCCGCCGACCACCCAGATGTTCCGGCCCGCGGCCTCATCCTTGAGGTCGTCCACGAACTCGCGGACGGCCCCGCGCACGAACGTCACGTTGGCGCCCTTCGGGGCGGAGTGCTCGTGGTGGGTGAAGACCCAGCAGGGCGTGTCCGGATAGGGCCAGGTACCCGGTTCGTGTTCCAGGAGCCACGCGTAGGTCTCACCGCCCATGACGATGCAGCCGACGTCGGCCAGGAACGCGTCGTAGCTGTCCTGCCCGCCCTCAAAGCCGTCAAACTGAAGCAGCCACGCCAGGTTGTCGTCATCCGTGGCGATGAAGCCGTCGAGGGAGGACGCCACGAAGTACTGGAAGCTCACCATGGCCCCAGCCTAGCCAATGCGGCGCCGGGTTCCCATCCCCGGGTCGCGCCGCCCGGAGAGGGTGCTGCAGCGGCCCGCGTGAGGACCGCGGCCTACTTGTGGAAGTAGGGAATKATCAGATAAAGGCCGAAGAGGACGGCGGCGCCGCACAGGGCGAAGCACGTGTAAGCGAGCGGGCGGGTCCACGACGCCGGCGCGTTCCGGACATCCCCCGCGATGGCCGTGAGCCGGACGCCGAGGGAATAGAGGACTACGACTGTGACCGCGGCCACAAGCGTGGCCCCTGCCACGCTGAACAGTTCCAACCACTTCATCGCTGGGCATCCCCGTTCTTGATCGCCTTGGCGGCAGATTTCTTCTTGCGGAACTGCACGGCCTGGCCCATTTCTTCGATCTCGACGGCGTTGTGGTGGCCCACATGGGATTTCCGCGAATGCACGAACATGTACGCCACGGCGGCGGTGCCGGCGGCGGCCGCGATGATGACTCCGACGACGCCGGTCTGCACGAGCACAKCCGTGAGGGCGCCCACGATACCGGCCGCCGGGAGCGTGAAGAGCCAGCCGAGGGCAATCCGGCCGGCGGTTCCCCACCGGACGGTGGTGCCGCGGCGTCCCATCCCCGAGCCGATGACGGAGCCGGAGGCCACTTGGGTGGTGGACAGGGCAAAGCCCAGGTGCGACGAGGCCAGAATGGCCGAGGCGGTGCTGGCCTCGGCGGAGAAACCCTGGGCCGGCTTCACTTCGGTGAGGCCCGAGCCCATGGTGCGGATGATCCGCCAGCCGCCGGCGTAGGTGCCGATCGCGATGGCGAGGGCGCAGGCAGTGATAACCCACCACTGCGGTCCGGAGCCGGCAGGCTGGGCGCCGGCCGAGATCAGGACGAGGGTGATGATGCCCATGGTCTTCTGGGCGTCATTGGTGCCATGGGCCAGTGCCACGAGGCTGGACGTAAAGATCTGGCCGGTCCGGRATCCGCCGCGCTTCTGGGTCAGCTTGTCGCCGGTTTCCGGGTCATGGCGTGACGTCAGGGCGTAGGCCAGCCGCGTGCACAGATAGGCCGCACCGCCTGCGATGATCGKGGCGAAGACCGCGGGAAGGATGACCTTCTGCAGGATCGATTCGAAGTTGATCGAGTGGATGCCGATGCCGGCGATTGCGGCACCGATGAGGCCGCCGAAGAGCGCGTGCGAGGAACTGGACGGCAGACCCTTCAGCCAGGTGATCATGTTCCAGAGAATGGCGC
>NZ_JBFTHK010000144.1:0-11322 GCF_056394205.1 Arthrobacter sp. 10T413_2
CGGCTTTCTCGGACGGCGAAAAAAGCCGGTCCACGAAGAGGTCGTCCCCGATGAAGTCGGGAAACTCCGCGAACCGGTCATGCCCGCGCTCAGAAATGCCATAGGCGCCGGCCGACCAGAGCCCGCTTCGTGCCGACGGCAGCCGCAGGCGGGTGCCGTAGTAGGCGTGGATCAGCGGATGGGCACCCTCCAGGTCAAACCGGACAGCCGGGCGCGCCGCCAGAAGGCCACCGGGAGCCAGAGCGGCCAGCACGTCCCGAACAGTTGCCGGGGTGATTTGGATGTCGGCATCCAGGTAGAGCCTCGGCCACCGGGTGGCGGCGGCATCGCCCGCGTTCAACGCAGCGGACTTGGACGCCTGGTCAATCTCCAGCACCGTCACGCCGTCGAAGCCGCGGGCGATCTCGGCCGTGTCGTCGGCGCAGCCGTTGCAGACGACGAACACGTCTACTACTCCGGCCGCCGCCAACGGAGCGAGAGGCGCCAGGGTCCGCGCAATCACTTGGGACTCATTGTGGGCCGGAATAATCACGGAACCGTGCGGGAAGTCCTCAACATGCGCCTCGCTGGTGGGCCCGGGAAGGCTGGCCCAAAGCTGTTCGTTCAGCACCGTCCACAGGACGCCCTTGCGGTCGGCCTTCCAGGACCGAAGAGCTTCGGACAGGACCACGGCGCCGCGGAAGGCCCCCGCGTAGGCCGTCGAATGGTATTTGCGGATGTAGCGGATGCAGTTGACCGCAAGCAAGGCGTTCAACTCCGGTGACGCGCCGGACCCCCCACCCACATGGGTCATGGTTGCGGCAGGTTCATACCAGATGGTTTCACCCAGCATCCGCAGGCGGCGGAAGAAGTCGACCTCCTCGGAGTAGAGGAAGAAGGATTCGTCCCATGGCAGGGCATCTGCCACTGCACGCCGCACCATCAGCGCGGCACCCGTTGCCCAATGAACAGTGTGTGGATGGGCGTAGCTTTCGGTGTCGAAATCACTCGTGGCGAGCCACGCCGGCCGGCTGGCCGCGCGCCGGCCCAGGAAGGCATCACCGAGACTCCGCGCAATGCTCGGTTCGCGGCGCAGCGTGGGGCTGACGGCCCCGCTCGGATCGACCAACCGGGGCACAACGGCACCCGCCTTTGAGGCCTGCAGCCTATGCAGCATTGTCCTGACGCTGCCTCGTTCCACCCGCAGGTCGGGGTTGAGCACCAGCACGGTGGCCGCGTCCCCAGCCCGCCGCATGGCGGCATTAATGCCGCCGGAGTATCCCAGGTTGCCTCCGGTCGGGAACGCGATGGCGTCAGGGTGACGGCGGCGGACCAGCCCCAGCGTGCCGTCGATGGAGGAGTTGTCTGCGACCAGGACTCGCAGGGTCAGATCCCGCGTTTCGGTGCGCAGGCTCATCAGCAGGCCGTTGATGTCGCGGGAACTGTTGTACGTAACGATGACAGCCGCAACGTCCGCCGATCCGTCGGGCCCGGTGAAGTAGCCCGGAGTTCTGTGGGCCGGCACGCCAGTAGGCGGTTGTTCGGGAAGGGTGGGCGTAACCGTGCAGGACCGGGTGCGAAGTTTGACGTACGCCGGAGGCCCGTCGATCAGATAGCGTCCGGCCAAGCGCCGAGGTTCCAAGGCCAGCCGGAAGCCCCATTCCAGTCCGTGGTCGCTCACCCATTGGGGAGCGCGGCTCACCCGACCTGCCAGGAAATCCACCGCCGCACCGAAGCCCAGGAGGACGCCCGCGCCGGTGAGCCCTGCATACCGGTCCATCCAGAGCTCCTGGCGGGGTTTGCCCAGACCGACAAATAGTATTTGCGCGCCGGAGCTGGCAATGCGGCCGGCGATCCGTTTCGATTCTTCCGCCGAGGCGAGGTCTTCCCGGCACGGCGACCACATCCCCACGACCCTAAGCCGCGGATGTTCCCGGGCGATTTTGGCCGTCAGGAGCCGGTGGCTCTCGTCCGACCCGCCAAGGAACCCCACGCGGAGGCCCCGGTCTTCCGCGCGGGCCAACAGCGGAGCCGCGAGATCGCTGCCGGCGAGGCGGGGCCAGTGGCGCCTGGTAAGCCTCCGCGACTGGGCAACAAGGGGTGCACCGTCAAGTAGATAGAGCCAGTCGGCGGTGCTGGCGGGGTCCGCGTGCAGGGTCCCCGCCCAGCGCCCCCCGGTGCCGAAATGATGAAGGTGGTCCAGATTCACTGACGCCACGGCAAGCGGACGGTCACCGGGCCCGGCCGCCCTGTCCAGAATGACATCAAGGGCCGCTTCCGGATCCACAAGATCCACGGGGGTGCCCCCTAAAACCACTTTGTCAGCCATAAGTCTTCGCTCCCTCAGGAGATCTTCTCGGGCTGTAGTTGCCCGTTGGATTCGACGTACCGGCGCCCGGTGACCGGGCAGAGCCAGCTTCCGCCGTCGTCCTGCTTCAACGGATGCCCGGCCTCCCCCACCCAACCCATCTGGCGTGCGGGCACGCCGGCAACCACGGCGAAGGCCGGTACATCCTTGGTCACGACGGCGCCTGCCGCCACGGTGGCCCACTCGCCGATGCAGACGGGGGCGATGCACACGGCACGGGCGCCAATGGAGGCCCCTTTGCCGATGCTGACCCCGACGGCCACCCAGTCGTCCGAGCCCTTGAGCGTGCCGTCGGGGGTGATGGCCCTCGGGTGCAGATCATTGGTCAGCACTGCCGCAGGACCGACGAAGACGCCGTCGGCCAGGCGGGCGGGCTCATAGACCAGCGCATAGTTTTGCAGCTTGCAGTCAGCCCCCACCTCCACTCCCGGTCCGACATACGCGCCACGGCCGATGTTGCAGTTCTTGCCCAGAACCGCGTCCTCGCGGATCTGGGCAAGATGCCAGATGCGGGTGCCCTCACCGATGCTGGCCGTTTCGGCCACGTCCGCTGAGTCGGCCACCGTTGTCATGTCGCTCCTGCCGTCGGGGGTTCCTGGACTGGGGGTTGGCTGAGGTTTCGGTGCCCGCGGCCGGGTGCGCGCCAGCCTGATGATCAGGGCGCCCAGCAATGCGCCGAGGGAGTTGTTGACGACGTCCCGGAAGCTGGCCTGGCGCTGACTGAGCAGCAGGAACTGGACAGCTTCAATCGCCGCGGAAGTGAAGAGGCCGGCCAGGGCAGCCAACCACCACTTACGCACCGGCAACAAGAGGGCCAGGAATAGGCCAAGTGGGATGAAGAGAAGGACGTTGGCCGTGCCCTCCACAACGTGGTAGTCGATTCCCGCCGTCAGTCTGTGCTCCTGCAAGGCCGAGAGAATGTCGTTCAGGAAGCCGGAGAGTGGCCGGTCCACCGGCGTGGGCCAGAAACCGATGCAACCGAGGGCTGCCAGATAGAGGGTCAGCAGCACGAGCACTCCGTGGCGCGCGTTCGGGTGGAGGTTTTGCGATGCATGCATCACCTGATCTGGGGCTGCAGTGCGGACTCCCATGGGACTAGGCCGCCGTTCCACTCTGAATTCCGGCCCGTAAGACCCGTGCCGGCACACCCACCCAGGTCTCGTCCTCGGGCACGTCGGCCAGTACGGCCGCGCCCATGCCGATGGTGGCGCCCGCGCCCACCGAGGAGCCTTCCCGCACGCTGGCGTTCATGCCCAGGTAGGCGCCGCGCCCGACCCTGACACCGCCGCCGAGCGAAACCCCGGCGGCGAACGTGGCGAAGTCCTCCACGACGTCGTCGTGAGTGAACGTCACGCCGGGCATCGCGACCACGTGCTCTCCAAGCGTGACCCCGGCGGTCAGGGTGACGTGGCCCAGCAAGACGCTGCCGCGGCCGATCGTGCATCCAGCCGGGATCCGGACAGAAGGATCGAGGACCGTGGCGTATCTGCGGTCCGGGATGCCGAGGGTGGCCAGCCGATCCACAATCCGGGCGCGTCCTCTGCCGGCGCCGACGCAGACCACGATGCCGGCTTCCGGATAGCGGAGGGCGTCACTGGCCGGGCCAAGGATGCGGGTACCGTCGACGACGGTTCCGGCCCTGCCGGCGTCGTCGTCAAGGATCCCGATGACATTGAATCGTCCGCCCTCGCGGACGGCGGCCAGCACTTCACGCGCCAGGCCGCTCGCGGCGATGAGGAGCAACTCATCCATGGTTCCGCCCGCCGGCCATCCGCAGGGAGTGGATTACCCGGAACTGCTCGTCCGGCGTCAACTGGTGGTAGACGGGAAGGATGACGGTGTTGTCCGTGAGCCGTTCCGTCACGGACAAATCGGCCTTGCCGGTGTCCCGTCCGGCGTAGGCCGGCTGCCGGTGCGCCGCCATGATGCCGCGCCGCGCCGAGATGCCGTCGCGGGCGAGATGAGCGAGCAGTTCCTCCCTTCCCAGCCCGAAGTCCGGCAGGACCTCGAACCAGAACGACTGGAAATTGCTGGTGCCGTAGGCGGGATCCTGGCTGAACCGCAGGCCGTCGAGATCGGCCAGGGCGGCCCGGTAGCCGGCGACGATTCCGCGGCGCCGGGCGACGGCTTCCTGAAGCCGGCCCAGCTGCACGAGCCCGACGGCCGCCTGCAGATCCGTCATCCGGTAGTTGAAGCCGATCTCCAGATACTCTTCGGCCGGGGCCAGCAGCGCTGCATGCCGGTCGTTTGCCGACACGCTCATGGAATGTTCCCGCAGCTGGCGCGCGCGGGCGGCCCATTCCGGGTTCCGGGTAGTCAACATGCCGCCCTCGCCCGTGGTGAGGATTTTGCGCGGATGGAAGGACCAGGCGGCGAGCTCGGCCCCCGCCCCGACCGGACGCCCAAGGTAGGTGGACCCTGCCCCGCAGGCGGAGTCCTCGATCACCGTGATACCCAGTGGGTCGCAGAGCTCGCGGATCGGGTCGAGGTCCACAGGCATGCCGCCCTGGTCCACCACGATCACGCCCCGGGTGGCCGGCGTCAGGGCCGCCGCGAGGCTGCGTGCGGACACGTTCCCGGTATCCGCTTCGACGTCGGCAAACACCGGCCGGGCCCCCACGTACGTGGCGGCATTTGCGGTGGCAATGAAGGACAAGGAGGGAACCACGACATCGTCGTCGGGCCCGATGCCGGCAACTTTCAACGCCAGATGCAGCGCGGTGGTGCAGTTGGAGACGGCGACGGCGTGCGGCGCCTGTTGCGCTGCGGCAAAAGCGTCCTCGAACCTGGCCACCCGGGGGCCCTGCGCCACCCAGCCTGAGGCGATCACCTCGGCAACGGCCTCGGCTTCCTCGGTTCCGAGCCACGGCTTCATGACGTTGATCCGGCTCAGCACCTGGTCTTGGAGCTGGTCCTGCTCGATGGTCACCGCACGCCTCCCACCCGGGCGGCGGCGATCTCGCGGCGCAGCGGACGCCACCAGTCGACGAGTTCGCGCAGTCCCTTCTCCAGCCCGGTTTCGGCGGTGAAGCCGAGATCGCGTTCTGCCGCCGTCGTGTCCGCCAGCCGGCGGACGACGCCGTTGACGGCGCGGTCCGGGCCGTGTTCGACCTGCAAGTCCGAATCCATCGCCCTCAGGAGCGCCTCGGCGAGTTCCAGCAGGCTCGTCTCGGAACCGCTGGCGACGTTGTACACGCCCTCGCGGATTCCGCTTCCCGCGGCCAGAATGTTGGCCCGCGCGATGTCCCTGGTGTGGACAAAGTCCATGGTCTGCAACCCGTCACCGAAAATCAGCGGCGGCTGGCCGTCCGCGATCCGCTCCATCCAGCGCACCAGCACCTCGGTGTACAGGCCGTGGACGTCCATCCGGGGCCCGTAGACATTGAAGTAGCGCAGCAGGACGTAGTCCAGCCCGGTCATGGCCCGGAAGCTGCGGGCCATGCCTTCGTTGAAGGACTTGGCCGCCCCGTAGAAGGTGTCGTTGTTGTGGTGGTGGTGGCGTTCGGTGGTCGGAAACTCCTCTGCCATGCCGTAGACGGAGGCGCTGGAGGCGGCGATGAGCTTGTCGACCCGGTGTTCGGCCGCGGCCTCGAGCACATTGAAGCTTCCGTCCACGAGGACTTCCAGGGCCAGCCGGGGTTCCTCGGCGCACTGGGTGATCCGGATGGCGGCCTGATGGAACACGATGTCCGTGCCGCGGGTGAGGTCGTGGACGAGGTCCCGGTCGCGGAGGTCGCCTTCGACCAGGTGCACCCGCCCGCTTTCCATGGCGTCATCGAGATTGGCCCGGCGTCCGCGGACGAGGTTGTCGAGGACGTCGATCCGCCCGGCTCCGGCGGCGAGCAAATGGTCAACAATTGTGGACCCGATGGTTCCGGCCCCGCCGGTCACCAG
Organism: Arthrobacter sp. 10T413_2; assembly: GCF_056394205.1. NCBI lineage: Bacteria > Bacillati > Actinomycetota > Actinomycetes > Micrococcales > Micrococcaceae > Arthrobacter > Arthrobacter sp. 10T413_2. The sequence goes on from NZ_JBFTHK010000144.1 coordinate 6,242, forward strand.
GACTGTGGCCCCCTGCAGTGTGCTCATCGTGTTCCTTCCAGCTGAAATTCGTTCCCTGTTACGGCGGCGGGCCGCCCGGCGGCGCCGAGGCTGCTGCTGACTGCCTCCAGCACCGAAAGTACGCGCAGCCCGGCGGCCCCGCTGGTCCGTGCGGGCCGCTGCTGCCAAATGCTGCTGGCGAATTCGGCCACCATCTGGCCGAGTGCCTCGTGTTCGGGCAGGGCAGGGGACCAGGTGTCACCCAGCCGGTAGGAAATGGCCGATGCCTTCCGCTCCGCCGCGGACCGCGACTGGGCGTCCAGGCTGACCCCCCGGTCGTATACGCTGAGCCGCTGCTGCGGGTTCAGGTCGTCCCAGACCAGCGTGCGCCGGGAACCGCCGACCACCAGCTGCCTGATTTTGGTGGGGCTGAGCCAGTTCACGTGCACATGGGCCATCCCGCCGCCGGACAGTGCGAAGGTCAGGTGGCCCACGCAGGCATTGCCGGTGCCGAGCGGATCCGCGCCGTGAGCGGACACTTCGGCCGGCCTGAGGCCGCCGGGAAGGATGAAGTCGAGGATGGACAAGTCGTGCGGGGCCAGGTCCCAGAAGACGTCCACATCCGGCTGGACGAGCCCAAGGTTGATCCGGACGGAGTCGATGAACAGGATTTCGCCCAGGGAGCCGTCGGCGATCAGTTCCCGGATCTTCAGGACGGCCGGGGTGTAGCAGTACGTGTGGTCCGCCATCAGGACCAGGCCGCGGGTCTCGGCTTCGGCGACCATTTCCAGGCCCTTGGCCCGGGCGTCCGCGAGCGGCTTTTCAACCAGGACGTGCTTTCCGGCACGCAGTGCCGTGAGGGCGATGCCGTGGTGGGTGTGGGCCGGTGTCGCGATGGCGACGGCGTCGACGTCGACCGTGTCCAGGAGCTCCCCGACGGACCCGCAGACGGCGACGTCGCCGTGTGCTGCGGCGAGTTTAGCGGCCCGGGCGCGGTCCATGTCCACGATGGCCGCCAGTTCCCAGTCGGGTGCCGCCTTGAAATTGCGGGCCAGGTTGGGCCCCCAGTAACCTGCGCCGATGACGGCGACCCGGAGAGGGGCCGGCGAGGCCATGAGCTCGGATTCTTCGGATGGAATCGCCACGGCCAACCCCTACTGCTAGACGGCAGCATCTCTGTGATGCCACTGCCTATACAAGCCGGTGCCCGTGCCGCCCGTCACGAGTGCTGATTACTTGCCTTTGCGAACGACCGCTCGGCCCAGCGTCCGGGTAGTACTCGGTTGGCCCAGCTAGACAGCCGTCATCCGGACCGTGAGGGCCTCGTGTTCCACCGTGACGCTGAGGTGTTTGGCCTTGCCGAGGGGGTCGCCGTCGAGCTGGAATTCCTGCTCGTGGGCGAGCTCGATCTCGGCTGATTTTCCGGCGAAGTACTCGACCGAGGCGTTCTTGGGGTTGTTCCGGCCGAAGACACCCGCCAGCACGCCCAGCCAGCCGAACCGGCCAACGGGGGCCAGGATCACGACGTCGAGGATGCCGTCGTCGACCTTGGCGTCGGGGAAGATCTCCACGCCGCCCATGATCTTGCCGCAGTTTCCGACCATGACGCTGCGGATCCGGCGTCGCACCGGGTGCTGGCCGTCAATGCTGATCTTCGCCCTGATGGGCTTGCCCGGCAAATGCCGGATGCCCGCTTCGACATAGGCGAGCCAGCCCACGCGGTCCTTGAGTTGATCCACGGTGTTCGCCATGATCGCGGCGTCGTAGCCAAGTCCTGCCATGACAAGGAAGGTGTGCTCCTCCTCGGCGTGGTCCAGCCTGGCCTTCACCACATCCACTTTGGCGTCCGTGCCGCTCAGCACGTCGTAGCTGGCGGCCACGGGGTCGGTGATGTCGACCCCGAGGTTGCGGGCCAGCAGATTGCCGGTGCCCATCGGTACCAGGCCCATCGGAGTCCCCGTGCCCGCAAGGACCTCCGCCACGCAGCGGACTGTTCCGTCGCCGCCCGCGGCGATCACGACGTCGACTCCCGCCTCCAGGGCGTCGCGGGCCTGGCCGAGACCGGTGTCTTCCTTGGTGGTCTCCAGCCAGAGCGGCTCGGCCCAGCCCTGGGTCTCGCACAGGCGGAAGAAGGAGGCGCGGAAGCTCTCTCCGGGAGACTTCATGGGGTTGATGATCACGGCGGCGCGCCTGGACCCCGTGCTGTCCGTGGTCTCCGGGGTCTCCGACGTCGCGGTGTTGTTCTCAGTCATGGCGTCCTTTGGGGCGAATGGCGGGAGAGGTCCCGAAGTGAAATCCTAGCCGGAGTGCCCGCGCAATCTGTGCAGGGCTGGCGGGATTCGTGGACGCCGGCTGGGCGGTGTCACTAGACTGGGCCTCCTGATGTGCCGGAGCCTACGCTCCGGACACCGAAAGCGGGGGCAGATGACTGAACCAGAGAAATATTCAGCGACCGCTGAATCATCCAGCATGGATCCCCACGACTGGGGCCGGGCCATGGCACTGGCCGTCACGCGGCTGGCAGAGCAGATCGCGCCGGAAGGCAGCGACGACATCCACACCCTACTGGTGGGCCGGGACCTGCACCTGAAAATCAGTGACGAACCCGCGGGCGTCACCATCCGGGTCTCAACGGGGCCCATCTCAGATCCGCCTGCCTGACCGGCTGGCCGGTCCTCAAGGGGGCTTCACCGGCCCGAGGTCAGGTCCTCTGAGATGAGTTCTGCCGCGGCCAGGGTCGCTTCACGTACCGCAGCCAGGTAGGCCTCGGGGTCGGGCTGAGCGGACACCGCCTGGGCCTGTAGCGAGACGTTGACGGCCGCCACCACCTTGGGTCCGTCGTGGACAGGCGCCGCGATGGACATCAGTCCCAGCTCCAGTTCCTGGTTCAGCAGGCACCAGCCCTGGGCGCGGACCGTGTCCAGTTCCGCCAGGAGGTCAGCCCGGGTCCCGATGGCCCCGGGCGTGAGGGGCCGGATCTCGGCGGCCGCGAGGTACTCATCCAGCTTGGCCGGCGGCAGGGCCGCGAGCAGCACCCGGCCCATCGAGGTCGCGTAGGCGGGGAAGCGGGTGCCCACCGTGATCCCGACGGTCATGATCCGCCGGGTGGATACCCGGGCGATGTAGGCGATGTCGGTGCCTTCGAGCACTGCGGCCGACGTCGACTCCCCCAGTTCGAGCGAGAGTTCCTCCAGGTGCGGTTGGGCGAGCTGGGGCAGGGACAACCCGGACAAGTAGGCGTAGCCGAGTTGCAGCACCTTGGCGGTCAGGGCGAAGACCTTGCCGTCGGTGCGGACGTAGCCCAGTTCCACGAGGGTGTGCAGGAACCGCCGGGCCGTGGCCCGGGTTAGTTCGGTCCGGGCCGCGACCTCGGTCAGCGTCATCTTGGGGTGTTCTGTATCGAAGGCGCGGATCACGGCGAGCCCGCGCGCCAGCGACTGCACGTACTGGTCGCTGGCCGCGGGCGCGCCGCCGCTCTTGGCTGCCTCAATCATTTCTCGCCTCCCGGTCCCGCATCACTTTATCCGGGCGCAGGGTGTCCCCGCGCAGGGTGTCAGCTTCCGTCCGGGGACGCGGCCCGGAGCGGGACGGGAACCATGTCCTGGAGTTCCTCGAGGGTGCAACCGAAGGTTTCCCGGACCTGGACGCCATCGGGTCCGGTCAGGAAGACGGCTTTGTCCGTGTAGACGCGGGTCACGCAGCCGATCCCGGTGAGCGGGTACGTGCACGTCTCCACCAGCTTGGACGCACCGTCGCGGGTCAGGAGCGTCATCATGACGAAGACGTCCTTGGCGCCGGTGGCGAGGTCCATGGCACCGCCGACGGCGGGGATCGCGTCCGGGGCGCCGGTGTGCCAGTTGGCGAGGTCGCCCGTGGCGGAGACCTGGAAGGCGCCGAGCACGCAGATGTCCAGGTGCCCGCCGCGCATGATCGCGAACGAGTCCGCGTGGTGGAAGTAGGACGCCCCGGGCAGTTCGGTCACGGGGATCTTGCCGGCGTTGATGAGGTCGCCGTCGATCTGGTCCCCGGTGGCTTCCGGGCCCATGCCGAGCATGCCGTTCTCGGTGTGGAGCGTGACGTTCTGCTCCGGCTGCAGATAATTGGAGACCAGGGTGGGCTGGCCAATGCCGAGGTTCACGAAGGATCCGGGCGTGATGTCCTTTGCCACGAGTCGGGCGAGGTCGTCACGGCCCAGAGGCTTGTCGGACGTCTGGATGGTCCGGACACCTGCCTGGTCATTTGTCGGGATGCTCATCTCAGGCCACCTTCACAATGCTGTTGACGTAGATTCCGGGGGTCACGATGACCTCCGGGTCCAGGCCGCCCGTGGGCACGATCTCCGAGACCTGGACAATGCTGTGCTTGGCCGCGGCGGCCATAATGGGACCGAAGTTCCGGGCAGTCTTGCGGTAGACGAGGTTGCCCTTGCCGTCCGCCGTGAGCGCCTTGATGAGGGCGACGTCGGCGTGGATCGGGGTCTCGAACACCTGCCATTTGCCGTCCAGGAAGCGGGTTTCCTTGCCCTCGGCGAGCATGGTGCCGTAGCCGGTGGGGGTGAAGAAGCCGCCGATCCCGGCGCCGGCGGCGCGGATCCGCTCGGCGAGGTTCCCCTGCGGGACGAGTTCGAGCTCGATCTCGCCGGCCTTGAATTTGGCGTCGAAGTGCCAGGAGTCGGACTGGCGGGGGAAGGAGCAGATCATCTTCTTCACCCGGCCCTCCTTGATCAGAAGGGCCAGGCCCTGGTCGCCCTGGCCGGCGTTGTTGTTCACCACGGTGAGGTCGGTGGCGCCGCACTCCAGCAGCGCATCGATGAGTTCGAACGGCTGGCCGGCGTTGCCGAAGCCGCCGATCATGACGGTGGAGCCGTCCTTGATGCCGGCGACGGCCTCGCCGACCGTGTCAATGAAATTCAGCATGGCTGCGTTCTCCTTAGGGCGGCGGGTTATGCCGATGCGGCGGTGGTGACGTTTTCGAGGACGACGGCCAGGCCCTGGCCGACGCCGATGCAGATCGCGGCGACGCCCCAGCGCTGACCGGTGGCCTGCAGGGTGCGGGCCAGGGTGCCCAGGATCCGCCCGCCCGAGGCGCCCAGCGGGTGGCCC
>NZ_JBFTHK010000145.1:0-11108 GCF_056394205.1 Arthrobacter sp. 10T413_2
CCTGGTGGTAGGGCTTGGCACCCTTGAAAGAGGGCAGGAACGAGTGGTGGATGTTGATCGCCTTGCCCGTGAGTTCGCTGCACAGCTCGTCGGAGATGATCTGCATGTACCGGGCCAGGACGGTGAGCTCGATGTCGTGCTCCTTCATCAGGAGAYGAAGGGCGTCCTCCGCCTGGACCTTGGTGTCCGGCGTGACGGGGATGTAGTGGAACGGGATGCCGTAKAACTCCGCCAGGCCCTCAAGGTCCCGGTGGTTGGAGACAATGGCCGGAATGTCGATCGGCAGGGTGCCGGAGCGCTGCAGGAACAGCAGATCGTTCAGGCAGTGGGCCGAGGTGCTGGCCATCAGCAGGGTGCGGACCTTCCGGCCGGCCGGGTTCAGGCTCCACTGCATGCCAAAAGCCTGCGCCACGGGCTCCAGCKCCGCCTGCAGCTCGGCCCGCTCGGCGGCCGTCGTCGCCTCCACCCGCATGAAGAAGGTGCCMGTGCCGTGGCTGCCGTACTGCTGGGAGTCCGTAATATTGCAGCCCGCCACGAGGAGGGCTCCGGCGACGGCGTGCACGATGCCGGGCCGGTCAGGGCAGGACAGAGTCAGGATGTAGGAAGCAGTCAGGTTCTCGTCAGTCACGAAGAACAGCCTACCTGCGCTTCAGGGGCAGTTTTGTAAGCGTTTTGGTAGTGTTAACCCGTCGCAACTGGCGTTGGATGGCTAACCATCAGGGAGCGGCACTCACGAAGACCACGGATCGTACGCCTGGGCCGAGKGTCATGTCTTACCGGTCGGCAGCTTCACCGCTGCCGGGCCGTTGCCGGCGCCCGCTCAGGGTGCCAATCGCCGACGTCGCGTCCCGCTGTCCAGGGGTCCGTCATCAAGGGGCGGTGCAACGGGCCAGCCGGTAGCCTGACCATTAGCCGTACCCGTTGCCTACCAGGAGTTCCTCGTGACTACTACTACCGCCACCTCAGCCGCCGTGAGCAACCAGCCGCTGGCTGAACTCGACCCGGAAATCGCCGCCGTTCTGGCCCAGGAACTGGGCCGCCAGCGCGGCACCCTGGAAATGATCGCTTCCGAGAACTTCGCCCCGCGCGCCGTGATGGAAGCCCAGGGTTCCGTCCTGACCAACAAGTACGCCGAGGGCTACCCCGGACGCCGCTACTACGGCGGCTGTGAATACGTCGACGTCGCTGAGCAGCTGGCGATCGACCGCGTCAAGGAGCTCTTYGGCGCCGAATACGCCAACGTCCAGCCGCACTCGGGCGCGCAGGCCAACGCCGCCGCGCTCGCCGCCATGATCACCCCCGGTGACAAGATCCTGGGCCTCTCCCTGGCCCACGGCGGTCACCTCACCCACGGCATGAAGCTGAACTTCTCCGGCAAGCTCTACGAGGTTGCCGCCTACCAGGTCGAGGAAGACAACTTCCGGATCGACATGGACAAGCTGCGCGAGCAGGCCATCGCCGAAAAGCCCCAGGTCATCATCGCAGGCTGGTCCGCGTACCCGCGGCACCTTGATTTCGCCGCGTTCCGCTCGATCGCCGACGAGGTCGGCGCCCTGCTCTGGACCGACATGGCGCACTTCGCCGGCCTCGTGGCCGCCGGGCTGCACCCGAGCCCGGTCCCGCACTCCGACGTCGTCACCTCCACCGTGCACAAGACCCTCGCCGGCCCGCGCTCCGGCGTCATCCTGGCCAAGCAGGAATGGGCCAAGAAGCTCAACTCCGCCGTGTTCCCCGGCCAGCAGGGCGGCCCGCTCATGCACGTGATCGCCGCGAAGGCAGTGGCCTTCAAGATCGCCGGTACCGAGGAATTCAAGGAACGCCAGGAGCGGGTCCTCGAAGGCGCCAAGATCATCGCCGAACGCCTCGGCCAGGCCGACGTCGCCGACGCCGGCGTCTCGGTCCTGACCGKCGGCACCGACGTGCACCTGGTCCTGGTGGACCTGCGCAACTMCCAGCTGGACGGCCAGCAGGCCGAGGACCTCCTGCACTCCGTGGGCATCACCGTCAACCGCAACGCCGTGCCGTTCGACCCCCGCCCGCCGATKGTCACCTCCGGCCTGCGCATCGGCACCCCGGCCCTGGCCACCCGCGGCTTCGGTGCCKAGGAATTCACCGAGGTCGCCGACATCATTGCCACGGCGCTGAAGTCCGGCGCGGCCACGGATATCGAGGCCCTGCAGGCCCGCGTGGACAAGCTCGCCGCCGATTTCCCGCTGTACCCGCAGCACGAGCAGTGGTAATCAATGACTTCTGCAAAAATGGCTGAAACCGCCCAGATCCTTGACGGCAAGGCTACCGCCGCTGCCATCAAGGCTGAGCTGAAAGAACGCGTGGCCGCACTCAAGGCCATGGGCGTCACCCCCGGACTGGGCACCATCCTGGTTGGCTCCGATCCCGGCAGCACCTGGTATGTCGGCGGCAAGCACAAGGACTGCGCCGAGGTGGGCATCACGTCCATCCGCCGCGACCTGCCCGAGGAAACCACGCAGGATGAACTCCTGGCCGTGGTCCGCKAGCTCAACGAGAACCCGGAGTGCACCGGTTACATCGTCCAGCTGCCGCTGCCCAAGCACATCGACCAGGACGTCATCCTGGAGGCCATGGACCCTGAGAAGGACGCCGACGGCCTGCACCCGATGAACCTGGGCCGGCTCGTGGCCAACGTCAGCGGACCCATGAAGTCCCCGCTGCCGTGCACGCCCAAGGGCTGCGTGGAACTGCTGACCCGGCACGGCATAAGCCTCAACGGCAAGCGCGTCCTCGTGGTGGGCCGCGGCGTCACCATCGGCCGCCCCGTGGGACTCCTGCTGACCCGCAAGGACGTCAACGCCACGGTCATCCTGGCCCACACGGGCACGGTGGACCTGCCGGCCGAACTCCGCCAGGCCGACGTCGTGATTGCCGCCGCCGGCCAGCCGCACATGATCAAGGCCGGGGACCTTAAGCCCGGGGCGATCGTGCTCGACGTCGGCGTCAGCCGCGTCGACGACGGCACCGGCAAGGCCGTGGTCACGGGAGACGTTGACCCCGCCGCGGCCGACGTCGCCGCCTGGCTCTCGCCGAACCCGGGGGGAGTGGGGCCCATGACCCGCGCCATGCTCCTGGCCAACGTGGTGGAAACCGCCGAGCGCCAATTGGCTTCGAAAAGCCACGCCGGGCTCGCCTAGGAATCCGAGCTGATGACAGGGCGCYTGCTTCCCGCGAAGCAGGTGCCCTGCGGCTTTAAGAGCGGGGGCGGCAAGCGGGCGGAACGCCGCGCCTGCCCGCCGGAACGCATAACAGAACGAATACGTCAGGAGTTTTTACGAAAAGACTCTTTCATACTTTGCGGGGATCCACTACCGTGGTGCGGGTGTCCGAACTTGTCTCGAAAGAATCCCCCGTGAGCAGCCCCTCTGACGCCGCTCCGCAGTACGTCATCACCGCCGAAAACCTCACCAAACGCTACGGCGACGTCACCGCCGTCGACGGCATCTCCTTCCGCGTCCCCGCCGGGGAAGCCTTCGGCCTGCTGGGCCCCAACGGCGCCGGGAAGTCCACTACGATGAAGATGATCRGCGGGGTCTCCCAGCGCACCTCCGGCAGCCTGAGCATCATGGGCCTGGACCCCGAGCAGCACGGGCCGGAAGTCCGCGCCCACCTGGGCGTCGTCCCGCAACAGGACAACCTGGACGAGGAATTGAAAGTCCGGGACAACCTGCTGGTCTACGGCCGCTACTTCGGCCTTCCCATGAGCTACCTCAGGCGCAAAGCCGACGAGCTGCTCGAATTCGCCCAGCTCACCGACAAGGCCAACGCCAAGGTGGACGCCCTGTCCGGCGGCATGAAGCGGCGCCTGACGATCGCCCGCTCCCTCATCAACGAACCCCGGATCCTGCTGCTGGACGAGCCGACCACCGGCCTGGATCCGCAGGCGCGGCACATCCTCTGGGACCGGCTGTTCCGGCTCAAGGAACAGGGCGTCACCCTGATCCTCACGACCCACTACATGGATGAGGCCGAGCAGCTGTGCGACCGCCTGATCGTGGTGGACAAGGGCAAGATCATGGCCGAAGGCTCTCCGGCCAGCCTGATCCGCGACTACTCCACGCGGGAGGTGCTCGAACTGCGCTTCGGCTCGGACCGCAACGCGAGCGTCGGCGCGGAGCTCGAAGGCATCGGCGAACGCCTGGAGACCCTGCCGGACCGGGTGCTCATCTACGCCCACGACGGCGAGGCCGCCCTCGAGCAGGTCACCGCCCGGGGACTGCGGCCGGTCACCTCACTGGTCCGCCGCTCCTCGCTGGAAGACGTCTTCCTGCGCCTGACCGGCAGGAGCCTCGTTGACTAAGCCAACGACGACGGCGACACCCGCCCTCCGCGCCCACCCGCCGGAGGTCTCGGCCGCCCGCGCCCGCCGCTGGGGCGCCTTCTACTACGCCGAACAGGTCCTGCGTGTCATGAAGGGCTACGGCTGGACCATCGTCATGTACGGCGTGGGGCAGCCGGTGGCCTATCTGTTCTCGATGGGCGTCGGACTGGCCACACTGGTCGAGGCCAACGGCGCCGGCGCCTTCGGCGGCGTGAGCTACCTGACGTTCATCGCGCCCGCCCTGCTGATCTCGGCCGCCGTCATGACGGCCGCCAATGAGTTCACCTTTCCGGTKATGGACGGCTTMAAGTGGCGGCGCGTCTACTACGGCCCGCACGMCTCGCCGCTGACGCCGKAGCAGATCGCCGGGGGCCAGGTCATCGCCGTCACTGTCCGCTTCCTGCTGCAGTCGGCCCTCTACTTCGCCGTCGTCGCCCTGTTCGGGGCCGCGCCCGGCACCTGGGCCTGGGTGTCCATCCTCATCGCCACGCTTGCCGGCCTGTCCTTCGGGCTGCCGCTGATGTCCTATGCGGCGACGATMCGGAATGACAAAGGCCAGTTCGCCATGGTCATGCGGTTCATCGTCATGCCGCTGTTCCTGTTCTCCGGCACGTTCTTCCCGCTGGACACGCTTCCGCTCGGCGTCCGCTGGATCGGCTGGATCTCGCCGATCTGGCACGGCACCGAACTTGGCCGCGTGGTCAGCTACGGCTACGAGGAAGAGCCGTGGCTCACGGTCGTCCACCTGGTCTTCCTGCTGGGCCTCGCGGCCGCCGGCTGGGTCCTGTCCAAGCGCCAGTTCGCCAAAAGGATGGCCTCATGAGCGTTCTTACCGGAAGTTTCAATGCGGGGGACCACAGCGTCACGGACGCCGCACGCCGCCGGCGTTTCKGGCCCATGTACTCCCGCAACGTCCGCGCCGTCGTCGCCCGCGGGCTCATGGCCACCAAGAGCAGCAACTGGATGGTCATGGTCTCCGGGTTCTTCGAGCCCGTGCTGTACCTGATCTCCATGGGTGTGGGCCTGGGCGCAATCGTGGGGTCCGTCCAGGGCCCCGGCGGGCAGGAGATCAGCTACGCCGCGTACATCGCGCCGGCACTGCTGGCGGTGTCCGCCATGAACGGCGCCGTCTACGACTCCACCTGGAACGTCTTCTTCAAGATGAACTTCGCCAAGCTGTACCAGGGCATGCTCTACACCTCGCTGGGGCCGCTGGATGTCGCCATGGGCGAGATCTTCCTGGCCCTCCTGCGCGGGACCATGTACGCCACCGGCTTCACCGCTGTGATGGGCGTGATGGGCCTCATCACCACGCCATGGGCCATCCTCATGATCCCGGCCTCGGTGCTGATTGCCTTCGGCTTCGCGAGCTTCGGCATGGGGGTCACGAGCTTCATGAAGACGTTCCAGCAGATGGACTGGATCAATTTCGTGATGCTGCCGATGTTCCTGTTCAGCGCCACGTTCTACCCGCTTAGCGTCTACCCGCAGTACATCMAGTGGCTCATCCAGGCCATGCCGCTGTGGCACGGCGTGGAACTGCTGCGCCAGATCAGCGTCGGCGTGTTCACCCCGGCCACCGCCGTGCACGTCGGCTACTACCTCGTCATGATCGCCCTCGGCGTCACGCTCACCACGGGCCGCCTGCGCCGGCTGTTCCTCACCTAAGGAGATCCCATGATCGGACAATGGCACGCACTCGTCATCGACTGCGAGAACCCGGACATGCTCGCAGGCTTCTACCAGGAGTTGCTGGGCATGATCCGGGTGCAGGAGGACCCGGACTGGATTTCGATCGKCGACGCCGCCGACCGTCCCGCCGTCGCCTTCCAGCGCGTGGACAGGCTGGTCCGGCCGCAATGGCCCGACGCCGAGCACCCGCAGCAGATGCACGTGGACGTGAAAGTCGCCGACCTCGACGCCGGCGAGGCCGAAGTCCTCCGGCTCGGCGCCGCGCGCCTGGCAGGCGGCGGGGAATCCTTCCGGGTGTACACCGACCCCAGCGGCCATCCGTTCTGCCTGGTTCTTTCCTGAACTGCCTGGCCCGGGMCGCCTGAACTGAGCCGCGTAGCCTGAGCCGCGTGGCCTCAGCCGCGCCGTGCGGGGCGCCTCTCTGGGGCTCCTTCGCGTCTCTCAACGGCGGGGGCGGCGTTCGCCCGGGGTGGAAGCGCCCCGGGCGGCGTGCCCGTTTGCGATAATAGGCTCATGCAATCTCTGGGTAGCTCCGCGTCCTCGTCCACCACGGCCACGGGCCGGTTCTCCACGTTCCGCATCAGCGGGCCGGGGATGCTGGTCTTCATCATCGCGTTCACKGTCGCCGTGATCTTCGCGGCCAACCAGAACGACGTCGTGGGCTGGCTCGTGGCGATCATCGCCGGCGCCTGGCTGGCGCTGGCCTCGTTCGTGGTGTTCAGCATCCAGCGGGCCGCCAAGCGGGCCGCGGCCAGGCTCGACGAGGCCCAGAACGCCTTCAACGCCGCCACGGGGCGGGCGCCGACGGCCAGCAGCGTGGACCATGGCGGCACCCGTGTGGTCAGTGAAGGCCTCCCCGCGGAAAGCGTGCGGGACATGAAGCTTGACCACTCCTTCAAGATCGTCCAGGTTCAGGTGCGCGTCGTCGAACAGGAGCGTGCCAAGGGCGAGGCCGCGGACCAGGACACGATCCGCCGGGCCCTGGAGACCATCGAGATCACCGCGACCAACGCGCGGGACATGATCAAATCCTCGGCCGGCGGCGACGAACCCGTCAGCGGAACCATCATCGACTAGAGTGGATCGGGTGAGCTCGGCATTGAAGAAGGACCACCTTCGCATCGCATCAGTCAACGTCAACGGCCTGCGTGCCGCCTATAAGAAGGGCATGGCGGAGTGGCTTGAACCGCGCGAGGTGGACATTCTGTGCCTCCAGGAGGTCCGCGCGCCCGATGCGATMGTCCAGGAGCTGCTCGGCGAGGGCTGGTTCATCCTGCACGCCGAGGCCGAGGCCAAAGGCCGGGCCGGCGTCGCCATCGCTTCGCGCGAAGAGCCGCTTGCCACCCGCGTAGGCATCGGGGATGACTACTTTGCCACCACCGGACGCTGGGTCGAAGCCGACTACACCGTCCGCAACGCGGAGGGCGAGGCATCGCAGCTTACCGTCGTGAGCGCCTACGTGCACTCGGRCGAGGCCGGCACGCCCAAGCAGGATGACAAGTTCCGTTTCCTGGACGTCATGATCAAGCGACTGCCCGAACTCACCAAGCACAGCGACCACGCTCTCGTCGTCGGTGACCTCAACGTCGGCCACACGGAGCTGGACATCAAGAACTGGAAGGGCAACATCAAACGTGCCGGCTTCCTGCCGGAGGAGAGGGCGTATTTTGACCGCTTCTTCGGCGAGGAAATCGGCTGGAAGGATGTTCACAGGGGCCTGGCGGGAAACGTCGACGGCCCCTACACTTGGTGGTCGCAACGGGGCCAGGCCTTCGACAACGACRCCGGCTGGCGCATCGACTACCACATGGCCACGCCCGCTCTCGCTGCTGCCGCAGTGTCAGCCGTTGTTGACCGGGCATCRTCCTGGGACACACGCTTCTCCGACCACGCCCCGCTGGTAGTGGACTACCGGCTCTAGTTTTAAGGCTTCCACGAATGACCTCTACTTCCACTGTGACCGACGCCGGCGTCGCTCCTGACCCTGAGACAGCCGCCGGCAAAGCCGCTCCGGCCACCACCGGTGCCCGTCACCGCATCCTCTCGGGCATGCAGCCCTCCGCGGACTCCCTGCACCTGGGCAACTACCTCGGCGCCCTCGTGAACTGGGTCCGGATGCAGGACGAGTACGACGCCGTCTTCTTCATTCCGGACCTCCATGCGATCACTGTTCCGCAGGATCCCGCCGAGCTGGCCCACCGCACCCGGGTCACGGCCGCGCAGTACATTGCCGGCGGCGTGGACGTGGACAAATGCACTCTCTTCGTCCAGTCCCAGGTGCCGGAGMACGCCCAGCTGGCGTGGGTCCTCAACTGCATCACGGGTTTCKGCGAGGCGTCCCGGATGACCCAGTTCAAGGACAAGGCCGTCAAGCAGGGCTCAGACCAGGCCAGCGTCGGCCTGTTCACCTACCCCATCCTGCAGGCGGCGGACATCCTGCTGTACCAGCCGCACGGTGTCCCCGTGGGCGAGGACCAGCGCCAGCACGTCGAACTGAGCCGTGACCTCGCCCAGCGGTTCAACACCCGCTTCGGCCAGACGTTCACGGTGCCGCAGCCCTTCATCCAGAAGGAATCCGCGAAGATCTACGATCTGCAGCACCCCACCGCCAAGATGTCCAAGTCGGCGGAGTCTCCTGCAGGCCTGATCAACCTGCTCGACGATCCCAAGGTCACCGCCAAACGGATCAAGTCGGCCGTGACGGACGCGGAGACCGAAATCCGGTTCGACCGCGAGACCAAGCCGGGCGTGTCCAACCTCCTGACCATCTACTCGGCGATCACCGGGCAATCCGTTGACGCCCTCGTCGGCGCCTATGAGGGCAAGATGTACGGCCACCTCAAGGTGGACCTCGCCGAGGTGGTCACCGAACACCTGACGCCGATCCGGAACCGCGCCAATGAGCTGCTGGACGATCCCGCGGAGCTGGACCGGCTGCTGGCCCTCGGCGCGGACAAGGCCCGCGAGATCGCCGCGGTCACCCTGCGCGACGTCTACTCCAAGGTGGGTTTCCTGCCGTACGCCGGCGCCCACGGAGTCCGCTAGGTCAATGTCCTCCGTCAGCAAAGTCACCGCGAAAGCCCCCACGTCAAACGGGCAGGCACGCAGCGAAGGCATTAGCATCGGCGTGATCCTGAGGTTCCCGGCGGACATCGCCGAGGAGCTTCAGCGCTGGCGGGCGTCCTTCGGGGACCCGATGGCCGCCGTCGTCCCTGCCCACATCACGCTGGTCACCACCACCATGACGCAGGACTGGGACGCGACCTGCGCCCACGTCCGGGACGTGGCCCGCCGGCAGAAGCCGTTCACKGTGACCATCGCGGGGACCGGGTCTTTCCGCCCGGTGTCCCCGGTGGTCTTCCTGAACGTGGAAGACGGCTTCGGCKAATGCGTGAACCTGCACCGTCAACTGCAGTCCGGTCCCCTGGAACGGGAGCTGCCCTTCGACTACCACCCGCACGTTACCGTGGCCCACGACGTCGCCCCGGAAAGCCTCGATGAGGCCGAAACGGTCCTGAAGGATTACTCGGCCACGTTCCCGGTGGCTAGCATGGGACTTTACGAGCACGATGACAACGGCATCTGGCAGCTACGGGAAGAGCTTGACTTTGGGACCAAACTCGACGACGACAGAGGCCAGGACGGCACCGCAGACGCCCGCTAAGCCGCCGCTTCCCACCGACCTGGCCGGGCTGAAGCTGGAAGTGATCCGGAAAAGGGTCGACTGGGGCCGGGTACGACGCTCCGGCGGCGGATGGATTGCCTCGCTCATGGCGATGGTGGCATGGCTGCTGGCCAAGATCAATGCGCTGCTGCCCGTGCGGGCCTACACGCACTACCTCCGCCAGCGCGGCCCGTTGTTAAGTGCCGGCATCGGGTTCAGGATGTTCTTCTCCATCACAGGCCTGTTGGCCACCGGATTTTCCATTGCCGGCCTCGTCCTCAGCGAACATCCGGCCCTGCTGGACCAAGTCATCAAGAGTGTGGCCGCCGCCGCGCCCGGCCTGTTGCAGGTCGACGGCAGCGCGGGGCTGGTTGATCCCTACCAGCTGCTCAACCCCGCCAGCCTCGGCTGGGCCGCCGGGATTGCCGCCATCGTCACGGTATTCACCTCCCTGGGCTGGATCAGCGGCATCCGCGACGGTGTGCGGGGCATGATGCGGCTCGGCCCGCTCGTGATGAATCCGATCCTGCAGATACTCAAGGACGTCGGCACGCTGCTCCTGATGGGCGTAGCCCTGGTGGTCAGCTCGGCAGTCTCCCTGATCTTCGGCACGGCGGCCGGCTGGGTGGCCCAGCAGCTGGGCCTCGACCCGGTGGTGGCCGGGCCCCTGACGACGTCCATCACGATCCTCGTGCCGCTGCTGCTCGGCTGGGGCACCGCCCTGATCATGTACCKGGTGGCCGCGGGGCTGAAACCGGCCCGCCGCTCACTGCTCGAGGGGACCACCCTCGCCGCGATAGGCGCCACCGTGCTGCAGATCTTCAGCACCCAGCTGCTGGCCAGTGCCGGCAAGAACCMGATTCTGGCGCCGTTCGCCATTATCATCGGCCTGCTGATCTGGTTCAACCTGGTCAGCCAGGTCTACGTGATCTGCGCCGCGTGGGTGGCGATCCGGGAGGAAGACCTTAAATCGCAGCCCGTCTCGACGACCACCGGGTGGGGCGCCCGGCGCGTCCAGCCCGGCAAAACACCGGTGGAGTCACCGGCTGARCCGCGGGCACGCCGCAGGGTGCTGCCCGCCGCGTTCAGGCGTCGAGGTACTGGTCGGCCCACGCCGAAATAATCTTCGCGGCACGCGCCGCCTGCCCCTTACCCGTCAGGAGGTGGTMGCTGCCCTCCAGCGAGACGAAGCTGCGCGGGTGGCGTGCCGTCCGGAAGATGGTGCTGGCGTTTTCGATCCCCACCGTGTTGTCGGTGGGGGAGTGCAGCACCATGAGCGGCTTGTGCAGCTGCCGGATGCAGTCCGTCAGGTCCGCGTTTTCCAGATCCTCGACGAAGTGACGCCGGATCTCCACACGCTTGCCGCCAAGGTCCACCTCGGCGCTTCCCTCCTCCAGGATC
>NZ_JBFTHK010000146.1:0-11102 GCF_056394205.1 Arthrobacter sp. 10T413_2
TCCTGGTCCTGTCCCGGATCGGCCTCGACCCCGAACTGGGCACCGACGCCATGGAACTCCTGGGCCTCTATGACCAGGCCGCCGAAATCAACGTCACCCCGGACCGCAGCTACTGCTTCTCCATCCGCGGAGTGGCCCGTGAATACGCGCACGCCACCGGCACCGAGTTCACCGACCCGGCATCCAAGGTCCACGCCCCGCAGGTGCTTTCCGGCRGCTACGGCGTCAAGCTCAACGACGACGCCCCGATCTACKGCAAGCCCGGCTGCGACCGCTTTGTGGCCCGCACGGTGCGCGGCGTGGACGCCACCCGGCCCACCCCGCCGTGGATGACGTCCCGCCTCCGGCTCGCCGGTATCCGGTCCATCTCCCTGCCGGTGGATATCTCCAATTACGTCATGCTCGAGCTCGGGCAGCCGAACCACTGCTATGACCTGGACAAGCTGTCCGGCGACATCGTGGTCCGGCGGGCCACGGCAGGGGAGAAGATCACCACCCTGGATGCCAAGGAGCGCACGCTCGACTCCGAGGACCTGCTGATCACGGACGCCTCCGGGCCCATCGGGATCGCCGGCGTCATGGGGGGTGCCCACACCGAGGTGTCGGACTCCACCACCAACGTCCTGGTCGAGGCCGCGCACTTCGACGAAGTCTCGATCGCGCGCTCGCGCCGCCGCCACAAGCTCCCGTCCGAGGCGTCCAAGCGCTTCGAACGAGGCGTGGACTGGCAGGTTGCCGACGTCGCCGCCCAGCGCGTGGTGGACCTGCTGGTCCAACTCGCCGGCGGCACCGCCGACGAGGCGGGGACCGACGTCGGCACTGCGCCGGACGCCGTCACCATCGAACTGCCGGCAGGCTACGCCGCCGCCCGGATCGGGATCGACTTCACCGAGGACCACATCGTGACCTCGCTCGAGGACCTGGGCGCCGTCGTCGAAACGAGCGCCGCCGGCCACACGGTGACCGMCCCGAGCTGGCGCAACGACCTCGAAACCAAAGACGACCTCACCGAGGAGATCGCCCGGCTGGTCGGCTACGACAAGATCCCGGCAACCCTGCCKGTGGCGCCGCCGGGCCGTGGCCTGACCCGTGTCCAGCAGCAGCGCCGCCGCCTGATCCAGGCCCTCGCCGACGCCGGACTCACCGAAGTGCTGGCCTACCCGTTCGTGTCCAAGGCTGCCAACGACACCTTCGGCGTTCCTGCCGAGGGTGCGGCGCGCACGGCCCTCAAACTGGCGAACCCGATCAGCGAGGAGCACGGCTTCCTGCGGACCTCCATCCTGCCGGGCCTGATCGAGGTGGCCAAGCGCAACCACTCGCGCGGTTTCCGCGACCTTGCCCTTTTCGAGGCCGGGCTCGTGTTCCTGCCCGGCGAGCGGCTGGGTACCGCCTCGATTCCGCCGCTCGGCGTCAAACCCGGCGACGAGGTGCTGGATGCCCTGTACGACGGCGTCCCGGACCAGCCGCTGCACCTCGCCGCGGTTCTCACGGGGCACGACTCGCCCGCAGCCCCGGGCCACGCCCCGCGGGCGTGGGGCTGGGCCGACGCCCTGGATATCGCCCGCGTCGCCGGCGATGTGCTCGGCGTCGACCTCGTGGTCACGCAGGGCCGGCACCAGGCCTTCCACCCCGGCCGGGCCGCGCAGATTGCCCTGCGCACCGGCGAGGTAGTGGGCTACGCCGGGGAGCTGCATCCGAAGCTGCTGGCAGCCTACGACATGCCGGCCCGCTCCGTGGCGCTGGAACTGAACGCCGACGCCCTCTTCGAGGCCGCCGCCGACGTGATCGTGGCCCGGCACATCTCGACGTACCCGGTGGCGACCCAGGATGTGGCCCTCGTGGTCCCGCAGGACGTCCCGGCCGGAGAGGTGCTTACGGCCCTGCGTGAAGGCGCCGGCGAACTGCTCGAGGACGTCGCACTGTTCGACGTCTACGCGGGCAAGGGCATCGAGGACGGCAAGAAGTCGCTCGCGTTCAGCCTCCGCTTCCGCGCCGACGACCGCACMCTGACGGCGGACGAGGCATCGGCGGCCCGTGAGGGTGCCGTCGCCGCTGCCCACGAACGCTTCGGGGCTGTGCAGCGCTAACTGCGGCGCTGAGCACTGAGCTGACGACGGCGCTGGCGAGCTGAAAGGGCGGGTCATGGCATCACACCTTGTTGTGCGTGCCTGCCCGCCCTTTCGCGTGCCCGTGAGCTCCGGCGATCCCTTGGACCCCGCATCAGCTGCGGCAACGGCGGCAGCTGCCTCGCTCCTGGAGAGCGACGCGCGTTCCCTTCTGGACGGACCGGAGCTGCACCGGGCACGGGCCATGACCCCCCGGACACGGGAGGACTTCCTCGCCGGACGGCTGGCGCAGCGGAGGTTCGCCGCCGGGCTGCTGGGTGTGCCGGCGTCGGCCCTCACAGCCTGGTACAGCTGTCCGCGCTGCGGCAGCGGCACGCAGATCTCCCACGGCCGTCCCGGCTACCTGATCGGGGGAGCAGCGGCGCMGTTGCTGCTCAGCCTTTCCCGTGCGGCCGGCTGGACGCTGCTGGCAGGAATCGTTGACCCGGAACCGGGCCTGCGTCTGGGGATCGACGTTGAGGATCCTGCCAGGACCGACTTCGAGGGTTTCGACGCCGTAGTGCTGACCCCGGCGGAACGCGCCCACCTCGCGGGCCTGGCCGGCACCGAKCTGTTGCGCGCGCGGGCACGGCTGTGGGCGCGCAAAGAGGCCTGGCTCAAGATGACCGGCACGGGACTGCAGACGGCTCCGGACACCGTCGACGTCTTCGACGACGCCCCGGATGACGTGCTGGAGGGGGACGTCGACGGCCGTGCCGGGCTCCGGGACCTGCCGCCGGCASAGGCCGGGCTGCCCGCCCACCTCGTGGCCGCCGTCGCCGTGGCGGTCTATCCCTAGGCGCTTCCGGTCTGTACGCGGCCGGTCGTTCTGCGGCCGGTCTTTCTGCGACGCCGGCCGCCGTCAGGGCGTTGGCGGCGCCGCCTGCGGCAGCGGCGGGAGGGCGTCCTCGTACAGCCACGGGTGCAGCAGTGCCTCGGCATCGAGGCCCGTCGCGTGGGCCGCCGTGAGGATGAAGTCGGCCGTCGTCACGGTGCCGTGGCGGAAACGGTCCGTCCAGTCATGCAGGAGGGCGAAGAACGCGAGGTCGCCGGAGCGCACCCGCAGTGCGTGCAGGGCCAGGGCTCCGCGCTTGTAGACGCGGTCGTCAAACATCAGCTCCGGGCCCGGGTCGCCCACCATCAGGTCCTGTGGGAGGGCCGAAAGCTTGCGCCAGGCAGCGCGGGCGCGACCGGCCACCGACATCACGCCGGCCTCTTCGGACCAGAGCCATTCGGCATAGCAGGCAAAGCCCTCGTGCAGCCAGATGTCCTTCCACGTGGCCGTCGTGAGCGAGTTCCCGAACCACTGGTGGGCGAGCTCGTGGGCGACCATCCGCTGCGACTCCCAGTCCTGCCGCAAATGGTTGGGACCCAGGATGGACAGCGTCTGTGCCTCCAGCGGGATCTCCAGCACGTCCCCGGTCACCACTACGGTGTACTCCGGGAACGGATACGGCCCAAAGCAGTTGGTGAAGGTCCGCATCATGTCGGGCTGCCGGGCCAGGGCTGCCCGGGCGTCCGCCGCCTGCGCCGCCGGAACGGCCACGTACTGGGGGACGTGTCCCGACGGCCGCTCGGCGTTGAGCGTCAGGAGCTCATAACGCCCGATCTGGACCGTTGCGAGGTAGGTGGCCATGGGTTCGGCCTGCTCGTACACCCAGGTCTCACGGCTGGCCCTGCTGGTGCGGGACAGCAGCACCCCGTTGCACACCGCCCGGTAGTTCGCCTCGGTGGTCACCGTGATGCGATAGCTCGCCTTGTCCCGCGGGTGGTCATTGCACGGGAACCAGGAAGCGGMGCCATTGGGCTGGCCAGCCACCAGCACGCCATCGGAGAGCTCTTCCCAGCCCACTTCGCCCCAGAGGCCGCGGCGGGGCGCAGGGTATCCCTCGTAGCGGATGTCCAGGCTGAAGGCCTCATCGGCGAGCAGCGGCACTTCCGGGTATACGACGAGCTGCTCGGMCCGCTGGGTGAACCGGCGCACCTTGCGGCCGTCCAGCTGGATCTTGGTGGCCCGCAGCCCGGTCAAGTCCAGGACGATCGCCGACGTCGGAAGTTGCGTCATGGCGTGCAGGACAGCGCGCCCGTTCAGGCGGTTGCTGCTGACCCTGTAGTCCAGCTCGAGTTCATACCGGGTGACCCGGTAGGCATGGGTCCCGTGGCCAGGCATATAGGGGTCCGGGGAGCCAACAACCCGGGCCGGTGCCCTGGCTGTATCCCTGCTGATGTGCCTGGCAGTATCCCCGCCGATTTCTMCGGCAGTATCCCCGCCGGTGGCAGAGGCGCCGCTGCTTGGTGCACTGGTACTCAATKGACGGACCTTCGGATTGTGGTGCTGTCGGACATACGCGKGMCGGGCCTACCGGGACTTGGCGGGCGGTGCGGGCCCGTCCCAGGGGCTGACCGGGTTGCCCATCCAGTACGTGCCGGCAKGGACAGTTTCKCCCCGCATGACGAGGGAAGCCGGCCCCACCGTGCCGCCGGTGCCGATCCTGGCCTGCGGCAGGATGACGCCATGCGGTCCCATGGTGGCTCCGTCATCGAGCGTAACAGTGTCGATGCTCATGACGCGGTCATGGAACAGATGGGTCTGGACGACGCACCCGCGGTTGACGGTCGAGTTCCTGCCGAGGGTCACGAGGTCCGCCTCGGGCAGCCAGTAGCTTTCGCACCAGGTTCCCCTGCCGATTTTCGCGCCGAGCGCCCGCAGCCACCAGACCAGCGCCGGTGTGCCCGTTGCCGCCCGCGCGAACCATGGGGCGCTGACCATCTCAATGAAGGTGTCCACCACTTCGTTCCGCCAAATGAAGGAGCTCCAGAGCGGGTGTTCACCGGGGTGGATGCGGCCGACCAGCAGCCACTTGGCCGCTACCGCACTGCCTGCGGCTGTGGCACCGGCCAGCAGGATCACCACCCCGCCCAGGACGGCGGCGATACCGTAGTTAAGGATGGTTGCGATCGCGTCAAATGCCAGCATCACGGCGACGGCGATCGCGACCGTGAGCATGACCKKGACGAACCGGCACAGCTCCCACAGGGTGCGTGCGACCTTCAGCCGCCGGGGCGGCTGGTAGGTCCGGGTGTCGTCGGAGGCGATGGCGGTGCGCCGCAGCCGCACGGGCGGGCTGCCGAGCCACGACGTCCCGGACTTCGCCTTGGCCGGGGTCGCGGAGAGGACCGCCACGAGGGAGTTCTTGGGCACGTTGCGGCCGGCCGCCGTCATGCCCGAGTTGCCCAGGAAGGACCGTTTGCCGATCTTTGCCGGCGCAATGTGCATCCAGCCGCCATCCAGTTCGTAGGACGCCACCATGGTGTCGTCGGCCAGGAAGGCGCCTTCTCCCACGGTGGTCATGCGGGGGATCAGGAGCACCGTGGAGGCTTCCACGTTGCGGCCGATCTTCGCGCCGAGAAGCCGGAGCCAAACCGGGGTGAAGAGGCTGGCGTAGATCGGGAACAGCAGATCCCGGGCCAGGTCCAGCACCCGCTCGGTCGCCCACACCTGCCAACCGATCCGGCTGCGGACACGGTAGTAGCCCTCGGCGAGGCCGATGCTGAGGAGCCGTGTGGTGGCAAGGACCAACAACAGGTTGGTCAGGAACCACACGAGTGCCGCCAAGGGGATGGAGAGCACAAGTCCGGGCAAGGCTGCAGACAACGAGGAGTGCCCCTTGATGAATGAGAACATCACAAAGGCCGCAGCGGCGGCGGAKGCGTAGGGGATGAGGGCCAGCACCGCGGATGCCGCGGCGAACCCGGCAAACCACAGCCGGCCGATCAGCCGGTGCTCGGCCGGGATTTCCGGCCACGAGTGCCGGGCCTTGCCGCGGCGCTCGGCCGGTGACCCTGCCACCAGCTGGCCGGCTTTGACCTTCCCCATGACTGCGGAGCCCGGCTCCACCTGCGCTCCTGCGCCCACGATGGCTCCCGGCATGAGTGTGCTGCGCGCCCCGACGCTCGCGCCGGGGCCAATTCTGATGGCGCCGATGTGCACGAGGTCGCCGTCGATCCACCAGCCGGACAGATCAACTTCGGGCTCGATGTTGGACCCGGCACCGAGGGTCAGCAGCCCGGTGACGGGCGGGAGGGAGTGCAGTTGGACGTTCTCGCCGATCTTGGCGCCCAGGGCCTTTGCGTAGTAGGGGACCCACGGCGCGCTGGCCAGGCTGATAGCGCCGGCGAGGTCCTGGATCTGCTCAGCGAGCCAGAGCCGGATGTGCACCTTCCCRGACCGCGGGTACGTTCCGGGCCCGACGTTGCGGAGCAGGATCCGGGCCGCGGCAATGGAGATCATCATCCGCCCGGCGGGGCTGACAAAGACGAGCCAGGAGGCGACGACCCACCACCACGAAATTATTGGCGCGGCGCTGAATCCGGCGAAGGCCGCCAGGAGGTTGTTAGCGGCCATCAGGTAGGTCAGCCAGCGCATGCCGACGAGGATGTGCAGGGGGACGCCCATGAACGTCTGGAAGGCCTGGGACCTCCGTGCCGTGGGCCGGACGGTCCGCTCCTGTGCGGGAACGGCCCCGCCCTCGGGTAGCGACTGGCGGGCCGTGTCCACCAGCGCGCCTACCCTCGGGGTCGCGTAGATATCGGCCACCGTGATGGTGCGGTAGCGCACGCGCAGGGCGGATACGAGCTGCGCGGCTGCCAGTGATCCGCCGCCGTAGGCGAAGAAATCAGCGTCGAGGCTCGTGACCGGGCTCCCCAGCACGGCGCTCCATTGCTGTACGATCCATTGCGCGTCGTCGGGCAGGTTCAGCGCGGCGCCTTCGGCCTCGACGGCTCCGGTTCCGCTGAGCGGCCAGGGCAGGGCATGGCGATCCACTTTGCCGCTGGTCTTGGTKGGCAGCGAATCGACGAGGGTCAGGAGCGGGATGAGCGGTGCCGGCAGGTTCTCGCCCAGCAGTTCGCGCGCGACTGCGAGGTCAATGTCCTGGCCAGCCACGGCGGCAAGGTAGCCGACCAGGATCTGGTTGCCCGCCGCCGTGGTCTGCACCGCGGCGKCGGCACCGRCGACATCCGGCAGMGACTGGAGGGCGGCGTCGATTTCGCCCAGTTCGATCCGGCGGCCGCCGAGCTTGACCTGTTCATCGGCGCGGCCCTGGAAGATGAGGCCCTCGGCCTCGTACTTGACGAGGTCGCCCGAGCGGTAGGCGCGTTCCCAGCCCAGCGTCGGCATGGGGGCGTACTTTTCCGCATCCTTGACCGGGTCAAGGTACMGGGCCAGCCCGACGCCGCCGATGATCAGTTCGCCCACCGCGCCTTCGGCGACCGGGAGTGAATCGGCGTCGACGACGGCGAGGTCCCAGCCGTCCAGCGGCAGGCCGATCCGGATGGGGCCGGGCGTGCCGAGCKGCGCGGCACACGCGACCACGGTGGCCTCGGTGGGACCGTAGGTGTTCCATACTTCCCGGYCCTCGACGGCGAGCCGCTCGGCAAGGTCCGGCGGACACGCTTCCCCGCCGAAGATCAGCAGGCGGACGCTTTCCAGCGACTCGACGGGCCAGAGCGCGGCGAGCGTGGGGACGGTGGATACCACCGTGATGCCGTGGCTGATGAGCCAGGGGCCGAGGTCCATCCCGGTGCGGACCAGCGCTCGGGGTGCCGGGACGAGGCAGGCGCCGTTGCGCCACGCGAGCCACATCTCCTCGCAGGAGGCGTCAAAGGCAACGGACAATCCTGCCAGCACCCGGTCCTGCGGGCCCACCGGATCATCCTGCAGGAAGAGGCGGGCCTCGGCGTCCACGAACGCGGCGGCCGAGCGGTGCTGGACGGCAACGCCCTTGGGAGTGCCGGTGGACCCGGAGGTGAAGATGACCCACGCGTCGTCGTCGGGGCCCGGCTGCCTGGCCGCGGGGAACGGCCGGGGGTGTTTGCTGTCCGTGACGATCTTCGCGCCGGCGCGAAKAATGCCGGAAACCCTGGCTTCCCCAAAGACCAGTTTGGCCCGCTCGTCGGGGTCGTCGGCGTCGACCGGGACGTACGCCGCCCCGACGAGCAGCACCGCCAGGATCGAGATGTAGAGCTCATTGGTGCCGGACGGGATCCGGACGCCGATCTTGTCGCCGGCACCCAGTCCGGCCATGTGCAGTTTCCGCGCGGTTGCCCGGACTTCGTGCATGAGCTGGGCGTAACTGAGCGAGCGGTGGCCGTCGTCAAGGGCGGATGCATCAGGGAAACGGTCGGCAGTATTGCGAAGGATGTCTATGAGCGTCCGCTCCGGCGGGGCGGAGAGCGCGCCGGGCAGTTGGGGCGCGTAGACGGGGGTGTMGTCCGCCGCCACACGCTGTGCCGAACCGGCGTCGGGGGCTTTACTCGGGGTCAGTTGTTGCTCGGTCACTGGCGCATTGTCCCTGCAAGAGATGAACGGATGGTGTTGCCGCGTGGTTTAGGCGCCCGCGCGGCTTTAGGGGACCAGGATGACTTTGCCCGTGGTGCGGCGCTGTTCGAGGTCATCATGGGCCTGTGCCGCCTCGGCGAGGGAGTAGCGCGCGCCGATCCTGACCTTGAGGCTGCCCGCGGCAGCGGCGGCAAAGACTTCGTCCGAGCGCCAGCGGCGTTCCCGGGCGTCGCGAAGGTAGTGGCCCATGGTGGGCCGCGTGAGGTACAGCGAGCCGCCGGCATTGAGCCGCTGCGGGTCGAACGGCGGGACCGGGCCGGAGGCTCCGCCGAAGAGGACCAGCATGCCCCGGATGCGCAGCGACGCCAGGGAGCCGTCGAAGGTGTCTTTTCCGACGMCGTCGTACACGACGTCCGCACCGGTGCCGCTGGTCAGATCCCGGACGCGCTCCGCGAAGCCGTCGTAGCGCAGCACGTGGTCTGCCCCGGCTTCCCGGGCCAGCTGCTCTTTCGMGTCCGTGGAAACGGTGGTGATGACGTGGGCGCCCTTGGCCTTGAGCAGCTGAATCATGAGGAGCCCGACACCACCGGCGCCGGCGTGGACCAGCACCGTGTGGTCAGGCTCGACCTTGAAGGTGGAATTGATCAGGTAGTGAGCCGTGACGCCCTGCAGAGGCAGCGCCGCAGCGGTGAAATCGTCCAGACCGTCCGGAACCGGGAGGGCCTTGTCCCCGTCGATGAGGGCATAGCCGGCGTAGCAGTTGACGCCTTCCGCCGTCGCCACCCGGTCGCCGGGAGCGAATGCGGTGACGCCGTCGCCGACTTCCTCCACGGTCCCCGAGGCTTCGGAGCCGGGCGTGAAGGGGTAKGCGACCTTGTAGACGCCGCTGCGTTTGTAGGTGTCGATGAAGTTCACGCCCGCGGCGGCGACCTTGATCAGAAGCTGGCCCGGTCCGGGAACGGGACGGGCTGTTTCGTCGAGATCCAGGACCTGGGGGCCMCCTGCCCGGCGGGCGACGATAGCGTGCATCATATGGCTCCTTTTCCGGGCGGGAATTTTCTGTCCCCGTCCCATGGACCATCCTAGGGACACCGGCGACAACCCTGAAGGGGCCGTCCGTAACTAGCCGTCACGTGGTGCGGCCATGAACAGACCTGCGCATGATGGTCCCGCACCCGGCCGGTACGCCGGCGGAGCCTGTACCCGGGCGGCGGCAGAGGCGTTGCGCCCGGCTAGTAGCGGCGGGTGACGGTCGCCATCGGGCACTCGAAGTGGCGTCCGGCGGAGAGGCCGACCTCGTTGAGGTAACGGACGATGATGCCGTAGGACTGCAGGAGCGTGGTTTCCGTGTAGGGAACCTGGTGCTTCGCGCAGAACTCGCGGACGATCACGGCGGCCTTGTCCAGCTGGGGGCGGGCCATGTCCGGGAAGAGGTGGTGCTCGGCCTGGCGGTTGAGGCCGCCGAGCAGGATGTCCATGAAGCGGCCGCCCGAGATGTTCCGGGAGGTCAGGACCTGGCGGCTGAAGAAGTCCACGCGGCTGTCAGCCGGCAGGACCGGCATGCCCTTGTGGTTCGGGGCGAACGAGGCGCCCATGTAAAAACCGAAGACGGCGAGCTGGACCGCGATGAACGCGAGTGCCATGCCCCACGGCAGGAAAGTGAAGGCGAGAACCGGCAGCAGGCTGAGGCGGACCACGAGGATCGGGATTTCAACCCAGCGGTGCGTGACCTTGGCGCGCTGGAAGATGAACTTGATCGAATCGATCTGCAGGCCCAGGCCCACAAGGAACAGGAGCGGRAAGAAGAACCAGCCCTGTTTGCGGGTGAGGAACGAGAACCGTCCCTGCCGGGTGGCCGCGGCTTCCGGGAAGAAGGCGATCGCCCCGGTGGCGATGTCCGGGTCCTTGGAAATGACGTTCGGGTGGTTGTGGTGCGCGCCGTGCTTCTGCTCCCACCAGGAGTAGCTGATCCCGGCGACCGAGGTGGCAAGGAGCCGTGCGGCCCAGTCGTTGGCGCGGCGGGAGGCGAAGATCTGCCGGTGTCCGGCCTCGTGGGCCAGGAAGCTMAGCTGGGTGCAGAGGATGCCCAGGGCCGCGGCGATGAGGAGCTGGAACCAGCTGTCACCGATCAAGGCGAAGCCGAACCAGGTGGCGCCCATCAAGAGGGCCAGGACGGAAAACACCGTGATGTAGAAACCGACGCGGCGTTCGAGCAGGCCTGCGGCCTTKACGGTTTTCAGGAGTTCCGAGTAGCTGAGGACGACGGCATTGGGCTGCCGGACGCGCGATTTCGGTCGCTCCGTCGTTGCGGTGGTGAGGGTCATGGAGCGCTTGCCTCGTAACTGTTACGGGCAACGCTCCAACTGACATTCGCAGCTGCACGGTCTGTATTACCCTTTACCCAGCATACGCCCCCGTGTCTACACGGGCCGCCGATCCACACCGTCATCCTCTGCCGGCGGAACTCTCCTGACGCCGGCACGCCCCTTCCGAAGCTGTGCCCGGGAGGGGGGGTGTCCCTATGCTTTTGGTCAAGCGCCCTCGGGTGCCTTTTCTTGGTAGAGGGTGCCGTTTTTGAGCATGGCGAAGATGACGTCGCAGCGGCGCCGGGCGAGGCAGATGATGGCGGCGTTGTGTTTCTTTCCTTGGCCGCGTTT
>NZ_JBFTHK010000147.1:0-11040 GCF_056394205.1 Arthrobacter sp. 10T413_2
GCGCAGGGGATGGTGACCATCGCGATCACCGCGTTCGGCGGCCCGTCCAACTGGTTCTACGCGGCGGGCGGCGCCGTGACCAGGCGGGCACGGCGGCACGTCACTTCCAGATACATTAGGAGTGCCCAAGAACTGGCCGCAGGTGTGAGCTGAGCAGGAGCCAATGGATGCTTGATCAACAGACCCTTGACCGATTGTGGAATTTCGATGACCCGGCGCTCTCCGAAGCCCGCTTCCGCGAGGCACTTGACGAGCCCGGCTACGACGCCGATGAACGCGCCGAACTCACCACGCAGCTGGGCCGGGCCATCGGGCTGCAGGGCCGCTTTGAGGAAGCCGACGCGCTTCTGGAAGCGGTCGACGGCGACGAGCCCACCGTGGCGGTGCGGGTGCTCCTGGAACGCGGCCGGGTGCTCAATACCAGCGGCCATCCCGAGATGGCCGTGCCGCTCTTTGAACAGGCCGCCGAACTCGCGGACCACCTGGGCGAGGAATTCCTGGCCGTGGATGCGTTGCACATGCTCGCCCTAGCCGACTCGGCGCACGCCGTGACGTGGACCCGAAGCGCCCTGGAGTACGCGTCCACGGTCCACGATGAGCGGACCAAGCGATGGATCGTCTCCCTCCACAACAACCTCGGTTGGACGCTGCACGACGCCGGCCGCTGCACCGAGGCCATGGTGGAGTTCCAGCTCGCCGAACAGTGGGCMGGGAGGATCGGGACCCCGCGGCAGCAGGAACTGGCCCGCGAGGCCATCAAGGCCTGCTGAGCCCCGCGTTGTCCTGCTGCAAGAATGGAATACCGTCCCGCCGCACCGAAAGGCACTTTCCCGTGATCTTCATTGTCGTCAAATTCAAGGTCAAACCCGAATGGTCCGAGCGCTGGCTCGGCCTCGTGGACGATTTCACCCAGTCCACCAGGAAGGAGCCGGGCAACCTCTGGTTCGACTGGTCCCGCAGCGTGGAGGATCCCAACGAGTTCGTCCTGGTCGAGGCTTTCAAGGACGACGCCGCAGGTGACCACGTCAACAGCGAGCACTTCAAGAAGGCCATGGCGGACATGCCCCAGGCGCTCGTGGAGACGCCCCGCATCATCAGCCGCCAGTTCGACGGCGAAGGCTGGGACCGGATGGGCGAACTCACCATTTAGCCGCCCGCCCCGCATCGATTGCTCCGCAAACGCCCTTTTGAAGCCTCAGAACGGCGTTGGGCCCACGCCGGCAGGGTTCCCTGGCCGAGCTTGCGAGGCGAGGGGGCCGGTGGGGAGCAATCGATGGGAAAATTGGGGCATGTGGATCGGCTGGATTGAATTCGACCTCCTCCTCGGCGACGTCCACAGCCTGAAGGAGAAACGCTCCGTGGTGCGGCCGGTGCTCGCCGAGCTGAAGCGGCGCTTCGATGTCTCCGTGACCGAGGCGGACCTCCATGACCAGCACCGGCGCACCGTGATCGGCGTGGGCCTCGTCGCGGCCGACCGGGCCCACCTCGTGGAGGTGCTGGCCGGCGTCGAACGCTTCATGGCCGCCCGGCCGGAAATGGAGCTGCTCAGCGCCCGGCAGCGGGAACTCCGCAGCGACGACTAAACCCTTATCGATTGCTCCGCAAACGCCCTTGTGAGGCTCCATAACGGCACTTATGGAGCAACCGGTGGGGGATGTGGATAACTTCTGCGGCGTCGACGCGGTTCTGGTCTCATGAAGCCATGAAGACCGCTCGCCCGTTGCCGGGCAATTTCCAGGGACGCCCCTTCACCGTTGTCGAAGCGGCGAATGCCGGGGTGTCGCCCAAAAGGCTCCGCCACCGCTCCCTGGCCGTGCTGGGCAGGGGGATTCGTACCCTGGGCCCGACGCCGGGGCTTCCCCTGAGCGTGCGAGTGCGGCCCTTCATTGAGGTCAATGAGCGATGCGCCGCGTCGCACCTCACCGCGGCGGAGCTCGGTGGGCTTCCGGCGCGGCAACCAAAGGAGGGACCGGAGATGTACCACGTGATCAGGCCCGAGGGCGCGGCCCACCTCAACCGGCCGCACGTCATCGTGCACCGGATGAAGCTCTACGACGACGAGATCACGCTTCTGGACGGGATTCCCACCACCACCCCGGAGCGAACCTGGCTGGATTTGGCCGAAATGCTGACCGTAGACGAACTCGTTGTGGCCGGCGACAGCTGCGTCCGGAGGCCTCGGCCGGAATTCGAGGCCAGGGACATGCCGCTGTGCACGTTAGGCGATCTGCAGCGGATGATCGACCGCCACAAGGGAAAGCGCGGGATCCGCAAGGCGAGGGAAGCTATTACGCTCATTCGGGTGGGCTCGGATTCGCCACAGGAGTCTTTGTTGAGGCTGGCGATTGTCCGGGCCGGTCTGCCCGAACCCGAGCTGAACGTGCCGATCATCGACGACGCAGGAACGCGGCATCATGAACCTGACTTGTCATACAGAAAATACCGGATCGGCATCGAGTATGAGGGCGAACTCCACGGTGCCGAAGGGCAGATTGTCCGGGACATCGCCCGTTCCGAGCGTTACACGGCCCTCGGTTGGACAGAGGTCCGGATCTCCAAGCGGYATATGGCACATGATGCGAAAGCCGCGGTTGCMAAGGTCCGGACGGCGCTCGTCCAGGMCGGCTGGCGTCCGGGCCGATGAACCAAAACGACTGCTCCGCAACTGCCCTTCTGAGGGTTCAAAAGGGCGGTTGCGGAGCAGTCGATGGAGGGTGGCGGTGGGGACTAGCCGAAGTACTTCGGCAGGGTCGCCTCGTGGGCTTCGCGGAGCGCGTCAAGGCTCATGGGTTCGACGCCGTTGATCTCCAGCGTGCCGCCCTCGGCGTCCACCACACCGATCCGGACGTGCGCGAAGCCGCGGGCGGTGCACATGTCCGTGAAGCGGATTTCCTCCGAGCGGGGCACCGAGACGATGGCGCGGCCCTGGGTTTCGGAGAAGAGCGCAGTGAACAGGTCCACGCCGTCGCGGTCCAGGACGTCCTGCAGCGCGATCCGKGCACCCACGCCGTAGCGCAGGGACGATTCCACGAGGGCCGCCGCGAGGCCGCCTTCGGAGAGGTCGTGGGCGGCGTCCACCATGCCGTCGCGGGAGGCGTTGATCAGGATCTCGCCCAGGGCGCGTTCGGCGTCGAGGTCAACCTTGGGCGGCAGGCCGCCGAGGTGTCCGCGCAGGTTGGACCATTCCGAACCGTCCAGCTCGGCCGCCGTAGTGCCCAGCAGGTAGATGGCCTGGCCGTCTTCCTTCCAGCCCGACGGCGTGCGGCGCGCGACGTCGTCGAACTTGCCCAGCACGGCCACCACGGGGGAGGGATGGATGGGGGTGGTGCCGGTCTGGTTGTACAGCGAGACGTTGCCGCCGGTKACCGGGATGYCGAGCACCATGCAGGCGTCGGACAGGCCGCGGATGGCTTCGGCCAGCTGCCACATGACGTCGGGGTCCTCGGGGGAGCCGAAGTTCAGGCAGTCGCTGACGGCCATCGGCACGGCGCCGGAGGTGGCGACGTTGCGGTACGCCTCGGCCAGGGCCAGCTGCGCGCCGTGGTAAGGATCGAGGTAGGTGTAGCGGCCGTTGGCGTCGGTGGCCAGGGCAACGCCCAGACCGGTTTCCTCGTCCACCCGGACCACGCCGGCGTCGTCCGGGAACGCCATGGCAGTGTTGCCGCCGACGTAGCGGTCGTACTGCTTGGTGATCCAGGACTTGTCGCACATGTTCGGCGAGGCCACGAGCTCGGTGATCGCGGCGGCCAGGTCCGCGGGGGCGGAGGGGCGGCCCGCGTCCTGCACGGACMCGGTGAAGGAGTCGGCCTGGACGGCGTCCTGCCATTCGGGGCGGGCATACGGGCGGTCGTAGACCGGGCCGTCGTGCGCGACGGTGCGCGGGTCGACGTCGACGATCACTTCGCCCTCCCACGTGATGATCAGGCGGCCGGTGTCCGTCACCTCGCCCAGCCAGGAGTATTCCACCGCCCACTTGTCCATGACCGCTTCAAACGCGGCGATGTTCTCCGGGGTGACCACGGCCATCATGCGTTCCTGCGACTCGGACATCAGGATTTCGCCCGGGGTCAGGGTGGGATCGCGCAGCAGGACGGAGGTCAGTTCGACTTCCATGCCGCCGTCGCCATTGGAGGCGAGCTCGGACGTGGCGCAGGAAATGCCCGCGGCGCCCAGGTCCTGGATGCCCTCCACCAGGGAACCCTTGAACAGCTCCAGGCAGCACTCGATCAGGACCTTCTCGGCGAAGGGGTCGCCCACCTGGACGGCGGGACGCTTGGACGGCTTGGTGTCGTCGAAGGACTCCGAGGCCAGCACCGAGGCGCCGCCGATGCCGTCACCGCCGGTGCGTGCACCGAACAGGACCACCTTGTTGCCCTTGCCGGAGGCATTGGCGAGGCGGATGTCCTCGTGGCGCATGACGCCGACGGCCAGCGCGTTGACCAGCGGGTTGCCCTGGTACACGGAGTCGAAGACCATTTCGCCGCCGATGTTGGGCAGGCCCAGGGAGTTGCCGTAGCCGCCGATGCCGGCCACTGCGCCGTGCATTACGCGCGCGGTGTCCGGGTGGTCGATGGCACCGAAGCGCAGCGGATCCATCACGGCCACCGGGCGCGCGCCCATGGAGATGATGTCGCGGACAATGCCGCCGATGCCGGTGGCCGCGCCCTGGTAGGGCTCCACGAACGACGGCGAGTTGTGCGATTCGATCTTGAAGGTCACGGCCCAGCCGTCGCCCAGGTTGGTGACACCGGCGTTTTCGCCGATGCCCACGAGCATGTCCTTCTTCATCTCCTCGGTGACCTTTTCGCCGAACTGGCGCAGGTGGTTCTTCGAGGACTTGTAGGAGCAGTGCTCGCTCCACATCACGGAGTACATGGCGAGCTCGGCGCCGGTKGGGCGGCGGCCCAGGACCTTGACGACCTCGTCGAACTCGTTCTGCTTCAGGCCCAGTTCGGCCCAGGGCAGTTCGGTGTCCGGAGTCTTCGCCGCGTTCTCCACGGTKTCAATGTTGAACTTCCGGGCGGTCTMCGCGGGCGCCGCMACTGCGGGTGTCTCCGTCATTTGTTGCCTCCCACGATTTTGTTCAGGACAGAGGTGAAGAAGCCGAGGCCTTCGGTGCCGGAGCCTTCCTCCGGGCCGAAGCCGGCCTCCACGGCGTGCTCGGGGTGCGGCATGAGGCCCACCACGTTGCCTGYGGCGTTGGAGATGCCGGCGATGTCGCGGCGGGAACCGTTCGGGTTGAACCCGACGTAGCGGAACACGACGCGGCCTTCGGCCTCAAGCGCGTCCAGGGTCTTCTCGTCGGCGATGTACTGGCCGTCCTGGTTCTTCAGCGGCACAGTGATTTCCTGGCCGACCGCGTAGTCGCCGGTCCACGCCGTGGAGTTGTTCTCCACGCGGAGGACCTGGTCGCGGCACATGAATTTCAGGTGGTCGTTCTTGATCATGGAGCCGGGCAGGAGGTGCGACTCGGTCAGGATCTGGAAACCGTTGCAGATGCCGAGGACCGGCAGCTTGGCCTCCGAGTTGGCGGCGTCGATGATCTTGGACATCAGCGGCGCGAAACGGGCGATGGCGCCGGCGMGGAGGTAGTCACCGTAAGAGAAACCGCCGGGAATCACGACGGCGTCGACGTCACCCAAGGTGGTGTCGGCATGCCAGAGTTCCACCGGGGTGGCGCCTGCCAGGCGGACCGCACGGGCGGCGTCGCGGTCATCCAGGGTGCCGGGGAAGGTCACGACGCCGATCCGCGCCCCCGCGAGCTGTGGGTTAGCGGCGACGGCAACAGCCTCGCCGATCAGGGGGAGTTCAGTCATCTCAGGCCTCAACGACCTCGACGTTGACGACGTCCTCGATGACCGGGTTGGACAGCAGGGTTTCCGCGGCGTCGCGGGCCTGCGCCAGGATCTCCTCGGTCACCTCGCCGTCGACCGTGAGTTCGAAGCGCTTGCCCTGGCGGACAGAGCTAAAGGCGGTGAAACCCAGCCGGGGCAGCGCACCGACGATGGCCTTCCCCTGCGGGTCCAGAATCTCGGGCTTGGGCATGACGTCGACAACGATCCGGGGCATCCGGTAACTCCTGTGCGTGAGCATTGGGTAAGGGCGCAGCGGAGTAGTGCCGTCTCACGCCGGTCCGCTGTGTGTTGAGGACTGCCTGGTGGATACAGCGTGAAAGGGCGCTCCGCGAGCTTGCATGCCCATTCTACCGGCCGCGGTGCGTCCGGCCGCATTCGGGCTGGCAGTGTGAACGTGGCCTCCCCGGGAGGTCCTTGAACTGGACAAACGCCGCCGCGCGGCGCGCTTCGGGCTATGGTCCCGCGGGTCCGCGGGTCAGTAGGATGTGCGCATGGCTCCGAAACCGAAATCCGTGCTGTTGCCCGTCGTCGCCGCCGCCGTGTTCGCCGGCCTGGGCCGGATGGTCCTGCAGAAGATCAGGGCCGACCGTGCAGCGAAGCAGACCAAGGTGGCCGGACCGCTGGACGAGAAGACCCGGGCATGGATCAGCGAGGTGGTCCGGACTCCGCGCCAGTAGGCCACCCGCCCGGGCGGCACATTCCTCTCCACTTCCTATCGACCTTCTTGCTATCGACGCAGCTCAGACGCTTCGTCGACGCATCGTGTCGTATTGCGTGACAAATTTTAAATAGCTTCTTGTGGTCTATGTCATATCCGGCTCTCAGTCTGTACTGTATGAATCGGCTGGTATCCGTCGGGGCAGGCCGGGCAATCGCCCGGTGCGGCCCCGCCAGTCTGCTGGGCCCGGTATAGAAGCCGGGCCGTTCCTTTACGAAAGGTTCATCACTCGTGACATCACCAGGAAAGAGCTTCCTTCGAAGCGGGGGACTCCGGAGGGTCGCGGCGCTGACCCTGGGATTGCCGGTACTTCTGTCCACCATCGCGATCGCACCTGCTCACGCGGCCCCGGCACAGGGGCCGGCCGAGGCCGGTGTCGCGCAGAAGAATGTTGATCCGAACAACTACAAGGACGGCCGCTACATTGTGGTTCTGGCGGAAGAGCCGTCCGCAACCTACGACGGCGGGACGCCCGGGCTGCCGGCCACGAAGCCCGCCGCCGGCAAGAAGCTGGACGCCAACAAGGCTGAAGTCAAGCAGTACCGGGCGCACCTGGAACAGAAGCAGGCCCAGGTCGCGGGTCAGCAGGGCGTCAAGATCCAGCGCCAGTTCACGGCAGCCCTCAACGGCTTCAGCGCCAAGCTGACGGCGGACCAGGCCATCAAGCTGGCCAGAGACCCCTCCGTCCTGGTGGTCGCGCCCGACACGGAGAACGCTCCGGACTACTCCAGCACCGACTTCCTMAAACTCAGCGGGCCCAACGGCACCTGGAACACCCAGTTCGGCGGCCAGGACGGGGCCGGCAAGGGCGTTGTGGTCGGGGTCATCGACACCGGGTACACCCCGTCCAGCGCCTATTTTGCCGGCGACGCGGTTAAGCCACTTACGGGAAATCCCGTCGTCGGTGTGCCCTACCGCAGCGCGGACGGCAAGATCGAGATGCTCAAAGCCGACGGCGAGCTCTTCAAGGGCGACTGCCAGGCCGGCACTGACTTCGACGGCACTGCCTGCAACTCCAAGGTCCTGAGCGCCCGATACTTCGGCGACGAGTTCGCAAGCTATGTCCCGCAGTCGGGCTGGGCGCCGGGCGAGCGGCTGTCGCCGGTCGACGCTGCCAGCCACGGAACCCACACGGCCAGCACGGCTGCAGGCAACGCCAATGTCGAAGCCATGGTTGACGGCCGGAGCTTCGGCCAGACCAGCGGCATCGCGCCTGCCGCGAAGCTGTCCATCTACAAGGTCTGCTGGGAAGATACCGATCCCAACACCGGCGGCTGCTACTCGTCGTCGGCCATCGAGGCCATCAACCAGGCCATCGAGGACGGCGTTGACGTCCTGAACTACTCCATCTCGGGCGCCACGGACACCACCACCGACCCMGTGTCCCTGGCGTTCCTGTCCGCTGCCTCGGCCGGGATCTTCGTGGCGGCCTCCGCCGGCAACTCCGGCCCGACCGCCAGCACCGTCAACCACGGCGCACCATGGATGACGACGGTCGCTGCCAGCAGCTTCTCGCAGGAACTGCAGGGCACGGTCGAGTTCTCCGACGGCAGCAAATACCGCGGCGCCAGCATCATGAACGGMCAGGTCTCCAACGCCGGCGTCGTGCTGGCAGCCAACGCGGGAGCCGCCGGGAGCACCAACCCGGCCCTGTGCGGCGACGGCTCGCTGGACCCGGCCAAGATCGCCGGCAAGGTTGTGGTCTGCGACCGCGGCGTCGTAGACCGCGTCGCAAAGAGCGCCGAGGTCAAGCGCGGCGGCGGCGTCGGCATGATCCTGGTCAACMTGAGCGACTCCTCGCTGGACACGGACAAGCACTCGGTCCCCACCGTCCACGTGAACCCGCCCGCCACCGAGGCCATCAAGGCTAAGGTCGCCGCCAACCCGGCGATCACGGTCTCCCTGGTCAACAAGGACACCACGGGTCTGCCCCTCKAGGCGCAGCCGCAGATCGCCGGCTTCTCCTCCCGCGGCCCGCTGCTAGCCGCAGGCTCCGATCTCCTGAAGCCGGACGTCACCGCGCCCGGCGTGGCCGTGCTGGCCGGCGTCTCGCCGATCGGCACCGACGGAGACAACTTCGGGTTCCTGTCCGGCACTTCCATGGCGTCCCCGCACGTGGCCGGCTTCGCGGCGCTGATCCTGGCGAAGAACCCCTCCTGGTCCCCGGCGGCCGTCAAGTCGGCGATGATGACCACCACGAGCGACGTCAAGAACGCCGACGGGTCGAAGAACACCGATGTCTTCGCCACCGGTGCGGGCGAAGTGGACCCGGCACGTGTGCTGGATCCGGGCCTCGTCTACGACGCCACCACGGCGGACTACCAGGCGTTCATCCAGGGCACCACCAGGCCGCGGGACATGAACCTGCCGTCCTTCGCCCTGGGCAACCTGGCCGGGAAGATCGAGGTCACCCGCACGGTGACCGCCCTGACGCCGGGGGTCTACAAGGCCAAGTTTGATGTTCCCGGCATCAAGGTCAGCGTGACCCCGGCAGCCCTGAACTTCAAGGCAGCCGGAGAGAAACAGACCTTTAAGGTCTCTTTCGAAAACCAAGGAGCGCCGCTGGGCAAGTTCGCCACTGGTTCGCTGACGTGGCAGGGCGCCAACAAGACCGTCACCTCCCCGATCGCGGTCCGTCCGCAGTCGGCAGTGGCGTTGTCCGACGTCGCCTTCACCTCCCAGGGCGGGACGGGATCCGGCGCGATCAAGGTGGTCTCGGGCACGAATGCGCCGATCAGCATGACCCTCGACGGCCTCTCGAAGGCGGATTCCACCGCTGTGCAGCTGGTCCCGGGGCCGTTCACGGGTGACACGGATCCCTCGAACCTCGTCAAGACGGTCACGGTCCCCGCAGGAGCCCCGCTGGCCAAGTTCTCGGTGATTTCCGCCGACCCGAACGCCGACTTCGACATGTACGTCATGACCCCGACGGGCCCGCTGACGGTCGCGACGTCGTCCGCCAGTGAATCGGTATCCATCCCCGACCCCGCCCCGGGTGAGTACACGATCTACGCGAACCTGTACGCCAGCCCGAATAGCCAGACCACCAAGGCCTCAGTGGACGCCGCGGTGCTGGGTGCGAACGTCGGCAACGCTTCGCTGAGMCCGAACCCGTTGCGCTTGGCCAACGGCAAAGCCGGCAGCGTCACGATGAACTGGAAGGGCCTGTCCGAAGGTTCATACATCGGGCGCGTCACCTTCGCCGGTGCCAGCGAGCCGACGTTCGTCTCCGTCCTGGTCACCCCGGCCGGGGCCGTCGCGGTCCCGCCCACCGCGGAGGACCAGGACTCCAACGACGGCCCGGGGGACAACGGTGACGGCGGTAACGACAAGGGCAAGAAGGTGAAGAAGGAGAAGGGCAAGATCCAGAACGGCGATCAGTCCTTCGCCCCGGACAACGCCATCTAGGCGCATAACGGCACCAAGAACGGCGACGGCCGGCGGTTCGCACCGCCGGCCGTCGCTGTTTAAACCGCCGGGTCAGGAATCAGGATTCAGGTAGCCGTCCGCCGAGGCAGGAGCCCGTCCGCCGGATTCCTGCCGCGTCAGACGGCGCCCGTGGAACCTGCGGTGCCGCCGAGCAGCGCCGCCATGGCCCGCCAGCGCGCGATCTCGCAGCCGTCCGTCCGGCTKAACCGGCTATTGACCTGCCGTCCCAGATACCAGCCKGTCACGACGGCAGTCTGCGGGCCGCCGTACTGCTGCGTGCACAACTGCGGGGGTCCCGGCTTGGGGAAGAAAATGGCCTCGCCGTGGCGCCTGACCGTCTCAAGTGCGGCGGCCGGATCGGGAAGGGTCGACGCGGCGGAAGGTTCGCCGTCGGCGGCTTCGAGCCGGAAGGTGTATTCCGGCGCGCCGGGCGCCTCGGTCAGGCGGATCGTCAGATCTATGTCGTGCTGCGGGGCGGCTGGGCCTGTCATGTTGGTCCTTTCAGACTCTTGTCCGGAGCCGGAGCCGGAGCCGGAGCCGGAGCCGCGTGCCGGCCTCCGCTTCCGGGGCTGTCCTGGCCGCGGTGTTGCGCCGCGGCATCGAGCAGGGGCGTCAGCTCCTGCAGCAGCCGGTGCCGGAGTTGCTGCGACTCGGCTGCGAACGTCCGCTGATGGTCAACGTATTCGGCCTTGCCCTCCGGCGTCTCGATGGGAATGGCAGGATAACCCCAGTCGGCGAGATCGTACGGCGAGGCCTGCATGTCCATGGCTCGGATCCGCCATGACAGTTCGAAGCAGTCCATGACGAGCTCGCTGGGCAGCAGCGGGGAGAGTTTGTAGGCCCACTTGTAGAGGTCCATGTTGGCGTGCAGGCAGCCGGGCTGCTCCAAGGTCCGTTGGTTCTCCCTGCTGGGAACCAGGCTGTTCAGCGGAACGGCGTCCGGAGTGTAGAAACGGAAGGCGTCGAAGTGCGAGCACCGGATCCGGTTCTCCTCCACCACCTCGTCGGTGCGCCCGGACCCCAGCCGCAGCGTCAGGT
>NZ_JBFTHK010000148.1:0-10965 GCF_056394205.1 Arthrobacter sp. 10T413_2
GGCCACACCGACGAGATGACCGCACAGGTTGACCGCAACCTGCTCGAGATGAACCTCGTCGAAGACGGTKACATGGTGGTTATCGCCGCCGGTTCGCCTCCCGGGAAGGCCGGTTCCACCAACATGCTGAAAGTCCACAAGGTCGGCGACCTGGCGGACGCCGGCAGCCACGGCGAGAACGTCGTCACCAAGGACAAGCTCGGCCCCTGGCCGGAAAAGAAGAAGAAGAACCGGCTCCAGGACTAGTTCTGAAGGTGCAGTTCTGAGCGCTTGAACGCAAAAGGGAGGATCCCCGCCGGTTGGCGGGGATCCTCCCTTTTGCGCTTCGTTGATTCGCAGCGTGCGGCCGCGGTTGTGCGGCCGGGCTGCGGCTAGTTGACCTGGTTGATGATGGTTTCGGCAACCTCGCGCATGCTGAGGCGGCGGTCCATCGAGGTCTTCTGGATCCAGCGGAAGGCTTCAGGCTCCGTCAGGCCCATCTTGGTGGTCAGGAGGCTCTTGGCGCGCTCCACGAGCTTGCGGGTGGCGAACTGCTCCTGCAGGTCGGTGACTTCGCTTTCGAGGGCCTTGATCTCCTMGTGGCGGGAGAGCGCGATCTCCAGCGCCGGGATGAGGTCCGCCGGGGTGAACGGCTTGACCACGTAGGCCATGGCGCCGGCGTCGCGGGCGCGCTCCACTAGTTCCTTCTGGCTGAACGCGGTGAGCAGGACCACGGGGGCGATCCGGGCCTTGACGATTTTCTCTGCGGCCGAGATGCCGTCCATGACCGGCATCTTGACGTCCATCAGGACGAGGTCGGGTTTGAGCTCCTCGGCAAGCTGCACGGCCTTTTCGCCGTTGTCTGCCTCGCCGACGACGTCGTAGCCTTCACCGCGCAGGATCTCGATGATGTCCAGGCGGATGAGAGTCTCATCCTCGGCGACAACAACGCGGCGCGCCGGCTGGGAAGTGGGGGATGACTCCGTCTGTTCTGACACGGGAACTCCTTGGAAAGGTACGGCGGGAACTACACCATCATAGGTTTCGTCCGCCGATGTACTTGGACCGGTTTGGTTCGATGCGGCGTCACTGGCGCGATTCTGGAATTCAGCCTATCTGCATGTAGAGTAATTTCGCGCACTGGAAGCGATCGCGTTGCTCACAGCACTGTGGTTGAGTGATTGTTACACCGGTGTACTCCGCGCCCGAGTGGCGGAATTGGCAGACGCGCCGCACTCAAAATGCGGTATCGAAAGGTGTGTGGGTTCGAGTCCCACCTCGGGCACGCAAACCCCCTCGTCAGAGGGGGTTTCTGCTTTAAGGTGTGTACAAAGCCGGTGGTGGCGTCMTCTGACGCTTGGTGCGCGGGCTGTGCCCTGGCCGCCGCGGTGGCCGATTCAGGTGCGTGGGTKGCGGTTCAGTGCCCTGGCTGGTGGGCCCTCCGCCTGCTCTGGCTGGTTTCCTGTGGTACCTCGTTCCGGTTTTGTCGTGTGGGCCGGGATGGCCCTACACCTATTCATCGGCCGGGGGAGTGGGAGCAACATKACCGTGGTCATTTCGATGTAGGGCGTTCTGGGAAGCGGTCTCAAGGCAGCCGGGGGAGCCGCGTGTCGGTGCTTGTCCTACCAAAGAGGGTGTGGACAGCGTCCACACTTACGTCTGCTTTTATCGGGGCGCTAGTAGCGGGGATTCGAGCGTCGGGTGGGGTATGAGGGTTCCTAGCGAGAGGGCCAGAAAAGGAAGAAACTGAGCCCAATCTGACGCGCTGACCACCCCTGCCTGGCGTCAGGTCKGGTGTACTCCATTTGGGCGTATAGCCGTCAGCCCGACTTTGATTTGCAGCGATAAGTGGCTGTCTTTTCGACAGCTCTTCTTGTCGCCTCGCCGATCTTAGGGGGCGGAGCATGTAGTTCACGCTGCGGCCTTCTTGAACCTCGCTAGGGTTTGGAGGGTTCAGTGGCGGATGCTTCATCAGAGTGCGGAACGATTCCCAGCCACTTTAGGGCTTCCTCCAATGAGGCGAAGAACTGGGTGGGGCAGGGAAAGCTGTCTGGGTAGCGGAAGGTGGCAACTACTTCGTCCACAGGGCTTGAGCCCAGCAGCGCAATTCGCGAGGCCGCAGAAGGCCAAGAAAAAGCGTTTCGTCCTGAGCTGTTGACAGCTGTATCCGTCATTTCCACCAGCAAGGGGCCGGGCCTGCTACCGGTGACCTGGTCCACCTTTTTCATCGCGGCAAGGATGTCCCCGTCGGTCAGGTTGGCACCAGGCTGCCAGAGCAGATGAATAATCCCATCCTCGCGCGCCGCTGTCAATTTCTCCCGAGTAGGACGCTACGGGCGGGTCGGGATCCAAGAAACGGATCCGACCACCCGTGCCAGCCTGATTTGATCCGCGGAACCCAGGCGACAGTAAGCCGGGAAAAATGGAACCGGCACCCCCTGTCMGCCCTGAAGGGCGGTAGCGAGGGTGCCGTACCGTAATCTTGGGCTGGAGCAGCTCGTCGTCGGCGGAGGTAACGGGGGATCAAGAGCACACGGGTTGATGAATCTATGCTGATCCCCGCAGCAGTTCGCTCTATTGTCTTGCCAGATAACGGAGAGCACCACAACGTCGAACTCCTGTCAGGGCGCCAGCCGATCGCAGCAGCTAATCCGCCAGCGGCCCCGGACGATATCGACAGTGTCTGACACTCAATTCTCCCTGTCCATTAACTTGTCCTTGTCGCTCCGTGCGTTATTTCATCGAGACAAGGATCTTCACTTCACTGTCCTTGTTCCTGATCAGTTGC
The DNA here is from genome assembly GCF_056394205.1 of Arthrobacter sp. 10T413_2. NCBI lineage: Bacteria > Bacillati > Actinomycetota > Actinomycetes > Micrococcales > Micrococcaceae > Arthrobacter > Arthrobacter sp. 10T413_2. Next base: position 2,768 of record NZ_JBFTHK010000148.1, read on the forward strand.
TCGAGTCCTTGCTCAACAATCTCATCGGCGCGGATGCGGTTGGTGATGAACGGTTCCAAGTTCACCTTGCCGCGCCGCACCAACTCGATAGCCTCAGGGTGTTCATGCGCGTCGCCAAGCGCGCTGCCGATTTCACGATCCTGCATCGTCAGCCGAGCGGTGATGTCGAGCTCAACCGCGTTGAAGTGGAGGGCGACAACCTGCAGTCGTCCGCAGCGCCTAGCGCGTCCGGCAGTTGGTTCACAACAACACCGATGCCTGCGGCGTCGAAGGCAACGTCGGCACCCGCGCCGGCTGTGTGAGAAGCCACCACAGCATTCAAGTCCTCCTTCGTCGAGTCGACTACGACGTCCGCGACCTTGTTTTCCGTGTTGTTTGCCGTTGTTGGTTGTGGGTGTCGTTCTGGAAGGGGGCCACCCGCTGGGATGAGGGTCGGGAGTGCAACTTGGGGGACCGGCGCGGGGCGGAAACCTTCAGCCGGAGGCAGTGCTCCACCGTCCCGGTGAGGAAAGTTTCGTTCCGGGCCGGCGCGGTGGCGCCCTGGTTGCGCGGACCCACGCAGCGAACATGGGGACATATCAGAATGACAAGCAGCATTAAGGCTCTTGTTTCGCTCATCAAAGTMGAGGATTCAAGCGGCATAACTTGTAAGTCACCGCCCCACGCAGAGAAGTGGCCTCGCGCTTGAAGTCAAGGTGCACGAAATATAACGAGCTGAAAGTGGTGGGGGCATTCGGCCGATCCACTTCATGCTTACAGATCGGCCCTTCTTGAAATTGCACGGAAGTCATGCAACACAAGCGAAGCTTTGGCTGGGCAGGCGTTTTCTGGCCCACCTAATAGCCTTCTCGCTCTTGACATAGCCGAACTACGGGTACAACCATATACTACTGTATAGTGAATGCGACTTTCACATTACGAAATACCAAGCCATCCTCGTGCCTTGCATTCATGGATGCACGGGAATCCCGGCTGAGGAAGTGTGGCGGGATTTMATAGGGAGGCAGACGGATGACAGAACCGAGCGGCTGGGGCGCAAAGGTGCGTCCAGCTACAGCAAACGCCGTACGGTGTGAACGCAAGGGGAGAAAATGAGCACAAACATTCGTGAAACAGCGGTGAACGACGCCGGCGCTGCATCGCAATCCACCCGGCGGGTGGTCATGGGGGCGACAATAGGCACCGTCATTGAATACTTCGACTTTCTTGTCTACGCGACGGTGTCCGGGCTCGTTTTCGGGAAGCTTTTTTTCCCGAACGGTGACCCATTCGTCGGTAGTCTCCTAGCAATTTCCACATTCGCCGTTGGATATCTGGTTAGGCCTMTCGGGGGCGTGGTCTTCGGGCACTTCGGAGATAGATATGGCCGGCGCCGAGTTCTTTTTATCACGCTCATGATGATGGGGGCGTCCACAATGTGCATCGGCTTGCTTCCCACCCATGCCACGATCGGAGTTGCTGCACCGGTGCTTCTCGTGGTCATACGCGTAATACAAGGGCTCGGGGTGGGAGGCGAATATGGTGCTGCGGCCGTCATGATTGTCGAGCACACCAACCATACTGGTCGGCGCGGACTATTCGGCAGCTTCGTCACAGTCGGAGCCGGTGGAGGGTTTTTCGTGGCGTCGGGCGTGCTCGCTATCCTCACAGCTGTCATTTCCCCGGAGCAGTTTCTGGCCTGGGGCTGGCGAGTACCATTCCTTCTGAGTGCCGTTTTGCTTGCGGTGGGCATCTACATACGCTTCAACACCACCGAGTCCCCGATGATGCAGCCGCAGGAAAGCCGGGCCGCTCCCGTCAAGATCCCCTTCGTCGAGGTGCTGCGKACGAGCCCAAAGCAAGTTCTAATCGCCTTCGTGGCACCGCTGGGCATGCTCGTCGCATATTATGTGGTTCTGGTCGTCAGTGTCCCGTTCGCGGTTGCCCAAACGGGTCAAAGCAGCTCTTCCCTRCTCTCGCTCCTCACGGCAAGCCAATTTCTCTACATGTTCGCACTCATTGCGTCCGCCTGGTTGTCCGACAGGGTGKGTCGCGTCGTTCCCATGATCGCGGGGTCGATCGGGTTGCTGGCTTGGGGCTTCATCTTTTTCCCATTGCTCCTTTCAGGCTCGGATGTGGGTATATTCGTCGCTTTCCTCGGAGCCCTTATCTTCATCAGCGGTATTGGTGGTMCCCTTGCCTCGTTCCTTGCGGAGCTATTMGCCACGAACACACGTCTCACGGGCCTCTCGTTGGGCTACCAGGTAAGCACAGCCCTCGCTGGCGGATTTACACCGGTCGTGGCAACCGTGCTCATTCAGATTTCAGGTAGCTGGTGGCCCGTGGCGGCAATGATTACCGTCGCATGTGCCATCTCGCTTCTCGCCTTCCTTGCGAGCCGAAAAAGCATCAGGGCTGACCTCCGTGTGTGAATAGGAACCAGAGGGGCTGCGGCCGGGCGCCGGACAACGGCCGTCGCCATATCCTGYCGGCAACAACGGGCCGTTCCTTATGTTCAATTCCCGCGCATCCGGGCCAGGAGCAGAGGCTTCCCCTATCCGCACTTGCGACGTACGCGACCGAATGATGAGCACGGATTCGAAGGCGCACAACGATCAGCTGTGTTGAGCCGGGTTGCCATTCTGGATGCTTCGGGTGATGGAAAACACCCCGGTCCTCGGACCGGGTGTTTTTCTTGGCCCGGCTKCKGCCGCGGGGGGTGCGTTCGCCTCGTCCTGTGCCAAGACGCGGGAGCCATCMTGTTGGCAGAAGTACGTGCCAGGTTGAGTGGCCCTGGCAGACCATTTTTTCTGGCTCATTTGTGACTCGCCGGGCACGTGATCGGCATCAGGGCTGCGATGGGAGCGGGCACCCGCTCCCAGTAGCTCGTAGGGTCTGGTCTGCGTGCATCTTATGCACGAAACCCCCGATGGCGACTTATCGCCCTCCGCTAGTACCGACCCGCCGGATAGGAACGCATTCATGATCTGCCACGCTGCCGCGAAGTCGTCTTGGGCCGCGTGCTCAGGGGCTGGGCGGAGGAGGCGTTGGATGCCCTCGGATGGTGGGTATAAGTTCCATGATCGTGCCTGCATGGTTTGGCCCTGATGCGGGAGTGCCGGGGTGCCACACGACGGACCTACGCCACGCCCACCCTGGCTCTACGTCGGTGCTTCAACGTCTAGGTATCGGCGGTGGTGCAGCTGTMCTCCGCGCCGCCGCGGTCGGGTTGAATCGCGACTTGCCTTGCTTCGGCCGGCTTGACGGTCGGCATAGCCAGCACGGCCGCAACGGTGAGGATGCCCGCTGCCATCACCGCCAGGAAGACCGCGCCTGACGCAGCGACGACGGCGTGCGTCTCATCGGTGCCTTTCGCGGTACTTGCATAAACTGCGCTAGCAATTGCGCCGAACACGGCCACGCCGAGAGCGCTACCAATGGACCTGGCAGTCATGTTTGTACTGGTCACAGTGCCGCGCTCATTCCACGCCACGCTGGTCTGGGCCGCTATTAGGGTGGGGCTGGTCAACAGCCCCAGGCCGAGCCCGACGACGAAGCAACTGCTGGCGACCAGCGCGACGTTGGGGGCAGCCGCTGTGAGGGCCAGGATCAAGAGGCCCGCCACAGCCACGGAAATTCCGATGAGTGCCGTCGCCTTGAAGCCGATTCGCAGGTAGAACCGGCCGGCCTGTGAGGAGCTGATCGGCCACCCGACGGTGAGCGCTGCGAGTGCCAGGCCGGCTACCAGGGGCGACGTTGATAAKCCGCCTTCCAGGAATGTTGGCACAAAGGAGGTCAGCCCGATCACGACGGCACCTACGCCAAAAGACACCAGTGTTGTGGCCAGGATATGCCGCCGGGACACAACCCAAGGCGGCAGGACCGGCTCCGCCGCCCGCCGCTCCACCAGGAGGAAGAGGACCACGAGGATCGCCCCCACGCTGAAKACGCTGATGCTAACGGGTGAGTTCCATTCCCAAGCCTGACCGCCCTGAAGGGCTCCAAGAATCAGCAAGCTGAGTGCGCCCGCCAACAGGACCGCGCCGAGGTAGTCCACCCGGTGCTTGGTGAGCTCCACGTTCTCGTGGAGAGTCCGGAACAGCATCCACCCTGCCAATAGGCACAAAGGAATGTTGACCAAGAAGATGCCGCGCCAGATCCCTAGCGAGKAGAAGATACCGCCAAGAGTTGGCCCCACCACCGAGGAGACCRCCCACACGCTCGCCAGGTAGCCCTGGACTTTAGCTCGCTCCTGCAGTGAATAGATGTCGCCGGCGATGGTCATTGACATCGGCAGCACCGCTCCCGCGCCGAGACCCTGCAGGGCACGGAAAGCGATCAGGGTTGGCATGCTCCAAGCAGTGCCGCAGAGGATGGACCCGAGCAGGAACAGCCCGATGCCCGCCAGGATGATMGGCTTGCGGCCTACCATGTCCGAGAGCTTGCCGTAGATGGGCAGCGAGACTGCCTGGGCAAGCAGGTAGGCCGAGAAGAGCCAGGGGAACGACGAGAATCCGCCCACATCCCTCACGATAGACGGAACGGCGGTGGCCACGATGGTGGAGTCAATGGCGACGAGCCCGGCGACCATCATCAGAGCGATGAGGATGGGCCCCCTTTCGGAGCGGAATCCAACTCCCTGGTTGCTGGTTGGCATATTAGACTCCGGCAGGGTGACCAATGGGCCACGGKGCATTGTCGGCGACCTCGTCAGCGCCGTCGGTCTCCACTGTGGTGGAATCGGCTACGTCAGTCCTTTGAGTCACGGACATGGTGCCCTCCTTGCAATGTTGTGTCATCGAGCCCAAATTAGACGGCGTAGGGGTCGGCGATGCCGATGTACTGGGTGGTGGTGTATTCGGCGATGCCTTCGGAGCCGCCTTCGCGGCCGAGGCCTGACTGCTTGATGCCGCCGAAGGGGGCAGCGGCGTTGGAGATGACGCCGGCATTGAAGCCGACCATGCCGAACTCGATCTGCTCTGCCACGCGCAGGAGCCGGTTGAAGTCGCGGCTGTAGAGGTAGGAGGCGAGCCCGTATTCGGTGGCGTTGGCGAGCCGGATGGCGTCGTCCTCGGTGGCGAACGTGGTGACCGGGGCGACGGGCCCGAAGATTTCCTGGCGGAGGATCGCCGSGTTGTTGGGCACGTCGGCGAGGACCGTGGGCGGGTAGAAGTAACCGGCCCCTTCGACGGGGGCTCCGCCGGTGACGGCGGTGGCTCCGGCGTCGACGGCGGCGCTCACCAGCGCGTGGACGTCGTCGCGGGCGCCGGCGTCGATCAGGGGACCGACCTGGGTGCCGGGTTCGGTGCCGCGTCCGGTGGTCAGCTTGCCCATGGCCGCGGCGAACTTGGCGGTGAACTCTTCCGCGACGGATTCGTGGACCAGGAACCTGTTGGCGGCGGTGCAGGCTTCGCCCATGTTCCGCATCTTCGCGGCCATGGCACCCTCGATGGCAGCGTCGAGGTCTGCGTCCTCGAATACGATGAACGGTGCGTTCCCGCCCAGCTCCATGGAGGTGCGGAGCACGTTCTGTGCGGCGTCGGCCATCAGGCGTTTGCCCACCGGGGTGGAGCCGGTGAAGGAGACCTTCCGCAGCCTCGGATCTTTGAGCAGCGGTCCCGAAATGCCTGACGCCGAGGAGGAGGCGACGACGTTGAGGACCCMGGCGGGCAGCCCGGCGTCGAGCATGGTCTGGGCGAAGTACTGCGCGGTGAGCGGGGTGAGCTTGGCGGGTTTGAGGACCATGGTGCAGCCGGCGGCGACGGCGGGGGCGACCTTGCGGGTGGCCATCGCGAGGGGGAAGTTCCAGGGGGTGATGAGCAGGCAGGGTCCGACGGGTTTGTGCTGGACGAGGATCTTGTTTTTCCCTTCCGGGGTGGTGAGGTAGCGGCCGTAGTCGCGGACGGTTTCCTCGGAAAACCAGCGCAGGAATTCGGCGCCGTAGGTGACTTCGCCGCGGGCTTCGGCCAGKGGCTTGCCCATTTCCTGGGTCATCAGCAGGGCGAAGTCCTCGGCCCGTTCTGTGACGAGGTCGAAGGMGCGGCGCAGGATTTCGGCGCGTTCACGCGGTGCCGTGCGGGCCCAGGCGGCCTGGATCGCGTCGGCCGCGTCGAGGGCGGCCAGGGCGTCCGCGCTGGTGGCCGAGGCGAGGGTGGCGAGGACCTTTMCGGTAGCGGGATCGTGCACGTCGAACGTGCCGCCGTCGGACGCTTCCCGCCACTTGCCGCCAATCAGCAGGCCGGTCGGAACGGAAGCGAGCAGGGCAGCCTCCCGCTCGGGAGAAATGGGAGGGGAAATTGTGGAAACAGTCATGAAGGGAAGTCCTTAACAGTTGTAGCTGGCGGGGCCTGGGCGGATTCAATCGGGCCTTGGGCTGGTGGGGGGAGGGTTAGTAGGCTTTGACCCTCTGCTCGACCACCAGGTGGATGAGCGCGAACACGCGGTCGTCGTCGATGGCTTTCAGCGCCGATGTGATAGCGGCAGGAATGTCCGCATCGTGTTCTACCTTGATGCCAAAGCCGCCGAAGGCCTGCGCCATGAGCGCGAATTTTGGGTTCTTCAATTGGGTGCCGGAGACCCGCTCCGGGTAGTGCCGTTCCTGGTGGGTGCGGATGGTTCCGTACTCCTGGTTGTCCATCACGATGACCAGGGGGTGGCGCCATACTGGGCGGCTGTGGCAAGTTCCTGGCCGTTCATGAGGAATTCGCCGTCACCTGCGATTGTCACCACACGCTTGCCGGGGTATTCCAAGGACGCGGCGATGGCGGAGGGGACCGAGTACCCCATGGAGCCGTTGCGGGCGCTGATCATCGAGGCGTAGCGCAGGGTGGGGAAGTAGCGGTGGGCCCAGTTGGTGTGTTCGCCGGCCCCGAGGGTGACCATAGCGTCAGCAGGCAGGGTCGGTACGAGGTTGGCCATCAGGGTGTCCATCCGAGCCGCGCCGGCCTCCGGCGTCGCCGGCGGCAGCGCGGCGAAGGCAACCTGTTCGGCGCGCATCTTCGAGGTCCAGGCCGCCCATTCGTCTGTGACAGGAGGGTCGATCTTGGCCAGGTCGCGGATAAAGACGTCCGGCCTTGCCAGGATTTGGTACGAGACGGGCCCGGAGCGGCCGCGGACGGACGGGTCGATGGTGACGAGGAAGTTCTTTTTGGTCCAGTCCTGGYGGCAGAGGAATCCGTCGGTAATAACATCCCCCGGGACTGTGCCCACAAAGATCAGCAGGTCGGTTTCTTCCAGCAGGTCGTAGGTGGGGCGGGGCCGGCCGTAGCCGATCGGGCCTACGTAGGAGGGCGAATCAAAGGGGATGGTGCCTTCGGTGCGCCATTCGGCGGCGGCCGGGATGTGGTGCTTTTCCAGCCAGCGCGTGAGCTGGTCGGCGTCTTCCTGGGTCCAGTCGTTCCCGCCGGTGACGAACAGTGGCTTGCTCGATGCGGCCAAGGCATCAGCCAGCGCGGTCGCGTCCACGGTGGTCATTCCACCGGCGGCTACCGGGTTAGGGGGATGAAGTTTGGCGGGGATCTGCTGCCGGATGACGTCCTCCGGGAGGCCGATGACGACAGGGCCGGGCCGTCCGCTCATTGCCGCGAACAGGGCTTCGGCGACGATCTCGGAGGCCCGTTCAGCGTGGTCCAGGACCATCACACGCTTCGCACCGGTGTCGAACCAGGCTTTGATATCAAATTCCTGGAAAGCCTCACGGTCCCGGTGGGCAAAGGGGATCAGCCCCACAAACAGCACCATGGGGGTGGAGTCCTGCCACGCCGTGTGGAGCCCAACGTGAGCATTCGCAGCACCCGGACCCCTGGTGACCATGGCAATGTCAGGCAGCTGATTCATCTTGCCGTCCGCCTCGGCCATGTATGAGGCCCCGCCTTCATGCCGGCAGACGATGGTCTCAATCTGCGAGTCATGGAGTCCGTCAAGAACGTCAAGAAAGCTCTCGCCGGGCACCACGTGCGCCCGTTTAATTCCGTGGGCCACCAGCGTATCGACGATGACGTGGCCAGCGGACTTGTGGGGCGCCGACGGCGGATCCTGCGCCAGTTMGTAGTGTTCGGCCGTTACTTGAGTCATGGATGGAAACTTTCTCGCTGGATGCCGCGTCTTTGACGCATCAGGGACTTCAGTTGGTGACTGAACGGGAACCGTCGCCAAGGGAAGTCAACGCCTGGCCGGCCTGGTGGAATTACAGAAGTATGCATAGAGGGCTCTCAATGCGC
>NZ_JBFTHK010000149.1:0-10772 GCF_056394205.1 Arthrobacter sp. 10T413_2
AAGCACGCCGCCAGCGTTCATCCTGAGCCAGGATCAAACTCTCCGTTGAAGAAAAACAGACACAACATGCGCCCCCGGGAAAACGGGATGCACACGCTGCACAAAATTTGAAACCAGCTAAAAACACCAGACCACACCACGGGGTGGCGCAACCTGGCAAATTCAACCAATTCAATACAATAAATTGGTATCAACAAACTTGGCACACTATTGAGTTCTCAAACAACAGACACATACGAATACTTCTCGAAACAATTCATTTCAATGAATTCTTTTATTTCGCTTTTCTTCGCTGCGATGTTTACAGCTTATTTCATTCATTTCCACTTTGCAAATTCGCGATTTTCATCCGAATTTCACTCTGTGAAGCGAATCCGCCCAGCAGAATTGAAGCAATTTTCATTATCCGCGCCTAGCGCATGAAGAATTGCTTCTCATTTGTGGGGGTTTGTCTCCGCTCAGCGGCGGCGACTCAGAAAACAATACACGCTCCTCCCCGGCCGTGCAAATCAGCCAGGAAGGAGCGTGCAGCTTGCGTTCTCAGTACAGAAAAGCAGCGGATCAGGACGCCGCKACCTCCACCGTTGCCAGGTTCTTCTTGCCCCGACGCAGGAGCAKGTAGCGCCCGTGCAGCAACTGGCTGGCCGCAATAACGGCGTCGGGGTCGGAGACCTTCGCGTTGTTCACGTAGGCCCCGCCCTCCCCCACGGTGCGGCGGGCGGCGGACTTGCTCTCGGACAGACCGGAGGCCACGAGCAGTTCTATGATGCCCAGACCGCCGGCGTCCACGGTGGCGGACGGCAGCTCGGAGGTTGCAGCCTTCAGGGTCGCTTCATMCAGCACAGTCAGATCGCCATTGCCGAACACCGCCGMCGACGCCGCAATGACCTTTTCCGTGGCGTMAACACCGTGGACAAGAGAGGTCACCTCGTATGCCAGTTTCCGCTGGCCCTCGCGAGCGAACGGCCTTTCGGCGACCGCCAGCTCCAGTGCCTCGATCTCCGCACGGGTCAGGAACGTGAAGACCTTGAGACGGGCCGCGACGTCGGCATCTGCCGTGTTGAGCCAGAACTGGTAGAAGGCATACGGGCTGCACATGGCCGGATCCAGCCAGATCGCGTTGCCCTCGCTCTTGCCGAACTTGGTGCCGTCAGAGTTGGTGATGAGCGGCGTTCCCAGGGCATGGACGTGCTTGCCCTCGACCTTCCGGATGAGTTCGGTACCGCTGGTGAGGTTGCCCCACTGGTCCGAGCCGCCGGTCTGCAAGGCGCAGCYGTAGTCGCGGAACAACTGGAGGTAGTCCATGCCCTGCAGGATCTGGTAGCTGAATTCGGTGTAGCTGATGCCTTCATCCGAGCCAAGGCGGGACGCGACGGCGTCCTTGCGGAGCATGGTGCCGACCCGGAAGTGCTTGCCGATGTCGCGCAGGAAGTCGATGGCGCTCAGTGGCGCCGTCCAATCCAGGTTGTTGACCATCCGGGCGGCGTTGTCGCCCTCGAAGCTCAGGAAGCGGCGGACCTGCGCCTGCAGGTAGCCCACCCACTCCGAGACGGTGTCCTTGGTGTTAAGGGTGCGTTCCGCCGTCGGACGCGGATCCCCGATGAGCCCCGTGGAACCGCCGACCAGGCCGAGCGGCTTGTGGCCGGCCAGCTGGATCCGGCGCATGAGCAGCAGCTGGACGAGGTTGCCCAGGTGCAGGCTCGGCGCGGTCGGATCGAAGCCGCAGTAATACGTCACAGGCTCGCCGGCGAGGAGCTTCTCGAGCTCCGCCTCATCCGTGGAGACGTGGACAAGGCCGCGCCATTTCAGCTCCTGCCAGATATTGGCGAAGCTGGGGTCGTTCTGCTGGGCATCGAGATTATTTAGCTGGGACACGGAATCTAAGGTAGCAGGATCAGCACATCCGCATCGCAGGTGACGCCCTGCCCCGGCTGCTGTCTCCCCGCCGCGTTCGGCAGCGGGGAGCCGCCGTCCGGCAGCGGTCCAGCGCCGCGGCCGGACCGGACCTACTCCTCGATGCCGGCGGGGACGCCGGAGGCGGCGATGAGCCTCAGGCGTTGCGTGGGCCGGGTCATGGCCACATAGAGGTCGCCCACCCGGCCGTGCTCATGGTTGAGCATGTCCGTCGGTTCCAGGACCACGACACCGTCGAACTCCAGTCCCTTTGCCTCCCGGGGGCTGATAACCACGATGTCCTGCGCGTAGCTTCCCGCACCGGTCCCGACGCGGTGCCCGTACACGGCCCGGAGTGCCGCGCTGGCTTCCGGGAGAAGCTCGCCGTCGGCAATGACCGCCAGCAGGCCACCTTCGATCGCGTCCAGTTCCTCCGGCAGTACCTCGACGAGCTTCGTGACGATCTGGCCCTGGTCCACGCGGTCGATCACCGGCGCCCAGCGTCCTTCCCGGACGGCCTTCGGCGCGGAAACCACCAGGCCGGCCGCGTTGGCCATCCGGGCGGCCGCCTCGGCGATCTGCGACGGTGTGCGGTAGTTGACGGTGAGTTCCTCGAGCTGCCAGCGGTCGCCAAACATGGGGGCCAGCGCGCTGTGCCAGGAGTTGGCGCCGGCGACTGAACTCGTCTGGGCGATGTCGCCGACGATCGTGAACGACTTCAGCGGGCATCGGCGGACCAGCAGCCGCCACTGCATGGGCGACAACTCCTGCGCCTCGTCMACCACAATGTGCCCGAAAGCCCAGCTGCGGTCCGTGGTGGCACGCTCGGCAGCGGTCAGCCGCGTCTCGCGCTCCTGGTTCTGGTCCACGAGGTCTTCGGCGGTGACGAGGACATCCACCCCCGCGGTTTCCATGTTGACCAGAGTCTGCTTGGCGTTGGCGAGATCGCGGGCGCGGTCTTGTTCCTGCTGCGCCAGTCCCCGGCCGGCGGCGGCATCAAGCTCGCCGAGCAATTCGGCCGCCTCGTCGAGCAGCGGGACGTCGGACTCCGTCCACGGCGAACCGGCTGGGCGGAGCAGCAGGGCGCGTTCCTCCGGGGTGAGGTTCGGGGTGCATGCCTCGAGAATGGCCGGCTTGCTMAGCAACTCCCCCACGAGCTTCTCCGGGGTCATCGGCATCCAGCACAGGTTCAGCGCGATCCGGACATCACGGGCCGACCGGACATCCTCCGCCAGATAGGAGCGGTCGGCGTTGTTGCCGATGTTGCCGGCTTCCACCAGTTCCGTCATCTGTTCGGTCAGTTCGCGGAGCAGGATCTTGACGAAGGAGACGCGGGCCTCGTTGTGCGGCTTGCCCGTGGCCCGTGCCCTCTCCTTGGCGCGGCGGACCTGCCGCGGCGTCAGGACCAGCTTGCGCCCGTCGACCTCCAGGACGCGGTTTCCGGCCGGGRTGCGCTGCCGGTTGGCGACGGCGTTGGCCACCACTTCGGCCATGTCCAGTCGGCCCTTGATGGCGGCCACGGCGGAGTCCGGCTCGGCAACGGCGGTGATGCCCGGCATGAGCCGGCCAAGGCTCGCCATGACGACGCCGGTCTCGCCCAGCGAGKGCAGCACGCGTTCGATGTACTTCATGAAGGACGACGTCGGCCCCACCAGCAKGACGCCGGCGCTCTTGAGCCGKTCCCGGTGCGTGTAGAGCAGGTAGGCCGCGCGGTGCAGGGCGACGGCGGTCTTGCCGGTGCCCGGTCCGCCCTGGACCACGAGCGCACCGGAGATGGACGAACGGATGATCCGGTCCTGCTCGGACTGGATGGTGCCGACGATGTCTGACATCCGGCCGGTCCGCTTGGAATTCAGGGCAGCCAGCAGGGCGCCTTCKCCCTGGAGCGAGTCGTTGTCGGTGAGCATGTCGGCGTCGAKCACGTCATCCTCGATCGCCTTGACCTCCCGGCCCTGCAGGATCAGGTGACGGCGGCGACGAACGCCCTGCCGGTCAAAAGCCGTAGCCTGGTAGAAATGGCCGGCCTCGGGCGCCCGCCAGTCCACCATGAGCCGCTGCAGGTCCTCGGTGGTCAGCCCGATGCGGCCGATGTACTGGGCCTMCCCTGAGTCCAGGTCCAGGCGGCCGAAGACGAGGCGGTCATCGACGGCGTTGAGCTGGGCGAGGCGGTCCTCGTACAGGGCCGCGAAGGCATCGCGTTCGGAGACGTTTTGCATGGTGCCCACGGCACCGGCACGGCGCACCTGGGCCAGCTGGGTGCGCTTCTCTGCCCGCAACTCATCGAGCCGGGCGTAAAGTCCGGCCACATAGTCGCGTTCATGGGCCAAATCAGCGTCGTGCATCGAACGTTCCCCTATCGAAAAAGACAGACCCACCATTCTACAGCCATTTYGGCAGACTCAGCTTTCGCCGGTCTGTCGAACAGTGCCAAGGCAGTCTTCGTCAGGGAATTCTACCGACACGTCCCGAATGGTCCAGCCCCGGACCTCCCGTTAGAGCCGCAACAAGGATCGGACGTTGTGGCCGGTCAGGGCCGCGCGGCCGCCAAGATCGTCCAGTTCCATGACCACGCCGACGCCGGCCACGTGGATGCCGCAGCGCTCAAACAACCGTGCCGCGGCGCCGAGCGTACCGCCGGTGGCGAGGACGTCGTCGAGGATCAGCACGCGGCTCCCAGGCGCCAGATCGGTCGTATGCAGCTCGAKGGTGGCGGTGCCGTATTCCAGGGCGTAGTCCTCGGAGACGACGTCGCGCGGTAGCTTGCCCGCCTTTCGGACGGTGATGACGCYGGTGCCGGCGGCGTACGCGGCAGCGGCGGCAAGAAGGAAGCCGCGGGCTTCCACCCCKGCGACGGCGTCGAACTGGCCCTTGAACGGCTCAACGAGGGCGTTGACCACGGCCTTCAGCGCCGCCCCGTCGGCGAACACCGGGGTCAGGTCCTTGAAGCTGATTCCGGGTTGGGGGTAGTCCGGGATGGTGGCGCAGAGGCTGTTGATCAGCTCGTCCACTGGCTTTGCTGGCTTGATCTGGTTCGGCTCGCTTGGATTCACCCATCCACCTTACTGGCTGGTAGCCACCCGCCGCCGGGCTTGCCCCGTCCCGGGCAACCTGGCGGTCACCGAATGTTAACCTCAGCGGTGCCGGATTCCACCGTTGCGTCCACTCCCGCGGTGATTGAATGCTCCAATGCGACACGAAATCGTCCTCTCCGGCYATGGCGTCAGCGTGGTTCCGCTTGCCCCGGAGCATGCAGAAGGTCTCTTTGATTTTGTGGATTCCGGCATGTGGGCAGGCATGGCGGCGCCGATGCCGGGGACCAGGGGCGAGCTGGCGGCACTGTTCCAGTCCCGGCTGGACGATCCCGCAACCATCCCGTTCGCTGTGACGGACGGGCGGACCGGCGCCCTMCTTGGCACRACGTCCCTGTGTGACTACGTCMCCGCCCAACACCGCCTGGAAATCKGGGGAACGTTCTTCGGGCGGCAGTTMTGGGGCAGCCACATCAATCCCGCGAGCAAGCACATGCTCCTCGCCCACGCCTTTGAGGTACTGGAAGTCCGCCGGGTGGCGTTMCGCTGCGACGCCCGCAACACCCGGAGCGCGACGGCGATCGAGCGGCTCGGCGCCCGTTTCGAGGGGATCCTGCGCGGCCACCGCGTAGCGCCCGGCGGGGGCCGTTCGGACACCGCCGTGTTCTCGATCCTCTCGCAGGAGTGGCCGCAGGTGCGCGAAGACCTCCGGCGCCGGCTTGCCCCGTTCGCCGTCGGAGCCGACTGCGCACTCCGCACTTTCGCRGGCTCCTAGGACTCCCTAGGACCCAGGCCCTGCATCTGCACAGGACGTGCCCCCGCCGTCGCCGCCCGGGTCCGGTGAGCGCAGGAGGTCCTGGGCGAGCCCATAGGAGACGACGTCGAGCGCCTTTCTCAGCGCGTGCTCGGCATGGAACCGTCCGGCCGCCACAGTGCTCAGCCTGGCGTAGTCCTCAGCCCAGCCGGACCGGCGGAACCTGTCCGCGTCGCCATGCAGGAGCCGCCCGTAGAGCACGTCCTCGAAGAGGTCATGGGCATCATCCGGATCATCCGGAGCGAGTCCGGACAACAACTTCTGGCGGCCCCGGATCATCCCGTCGGTGAACAAGGTGGCCGCCTGATCTGCACCCGCGGTTATCCGGGCGTCCGCCGCGTAATTGCACAAACGCAGAGCCCGCACCACGAATTTGAGCGACACGTGTTCATCCGGAACGATGAATTTGCGCAGCAAGACCGCACGGAAGAGCTCGATCCAGTGCGTGCGTTCCCCCGCTGCAGCGTCGGCGGAATCGACAGGTTCAGCTGGCTCCGCCGGCTCCATCGGGACCGGAGCGTCATCTGCGGAGAACAGCTCAACCATGCGGAAGTACTCGGTGGCCAGCTGCGCAAAGATCTGCAGGCGTTCGAGCTCGCTGCTTGGCTTTCCGCGTTTTCCCTCGCCCATAATGCTTCATCATGCCCCACCGCGGGTGCCCGGCATCAGGGGTCCCTCCGGCTACCCGTTCCTGGCGATTGGCGCTTTGGCGGCCTTGTAGCGGGACACGGTGGGGTCGCCGCTGAGCCAGAACCGCCACGGGTAGTCGTGGCTGCCGCCGGCGCCGGACACGCCGACGCGCGGACCCGAGCTAATGTCCGCGGCGGCCGCGCCCGGCGGGTTCCCGGGCAGCTCCAGCCGGAAYGGTGCCACAAGGGCGTCCCGCCCGCTGTCCGCCGTCGTCAGCCCCAGCGCGGTGGCAAGCCGKGCGGGCCCACTTGCGAGGTCGTTGTCGGACTTCGACGTCGKGCGCCTGTTCCTGGCCAGCTCGCGTCCGGCGACAACTTCGCCGGCCCGCAGCAGCAAGGCCGACGCCGTCCCAGCGGGTCCGCAGACGATGTTGGCGCAATGGTGCATCCCGTAAGTGAAATACACGTAGAGATGGCCGGCCGGGCCGAACATCGGCGCGTTGCGCGCCGTTTCGCCGCGGAAGGTATGGGAGCCCGGGTCAGGGTGCAGTGAATCATGCGGGCCGAGGTAAGCCTCCACTTCGGTGATCCGTATTGAGACGGACCCGTCGCGCCCGTTATGCGTCAACACGGCTCCGAGAATCAGCGGTGCCACGTGCCGGGCGTCCGCCGAGAGCAGCTCCCGGAGCGAACCGGCCGCGCCGGGAGCTGACCCAGCCCCTTCCCCAGCGTCCGCGGCAGTACCAGTCCCGAGCTCGGCGCCGGATACCGAACGCGACACTGTTCCTCCCTCGGACACGGCACCGGACCTGGCGGGAAGCGGGCTGGACGTCATGCTCCGACTTTAACAAACGCCCGCCGCACACTGAACCGCCCGCCACGGCCGTGTCCGAATTCCGCTAGCAGGTGGTCGGCGAAGCTGGCAGGATGGGGTCATGGACTTCTGGCAGCGCTACCGKGCAATCGACGCCCGGGACACCMGCTTCGACGGGCAGTTCTATACCGCTGTCCGGACCACCGGGATCTACTGCCGGCCCTCATGCCCGGCCCGGACGCCCAAAGCGGACAACGTCACGTTCTATGAAACCTCGGCCGCCGCGCACGAGGCCGGCTACCKGGCCTGCAAGCGCTGCCTGCCCGAGGCCGTGCCCGGCACGCCGGCCTGGAACGTGCGCTCGGACATCGCCGGCCGCGCCATGCGGCTCATCAACGACGGCGTGATCAACCGCGACAGCGTCGAAGGGCTGGCGGCCCGGCTGGGCTATTMCTCGCGCCAGCTCAACCGGATCCTGAGCCATGAACTCGGCGCCGGCCCGCTGTCCCTCGCGCGGGCCAGCCGCGCCCAGACCGCGCGCACCCTGCTGGTCTCCACCGGGATGAAGGTCTCGGACATCGCCTTCGCCGCCGGATTTAGCAGCGTCCGCCAGTTCAACGAGACCATCGGCGAAGTCTTTGCCATGACGCCCTCCGCCCTCCGGGCCACGGCCCRGCATCACCGTGCCCCCGCTGCCACCACGGCGCTCACGGCGCTCACGCTCAACCTTCCGTAC
This sequence comes from Arthrobacter sp. 10T413_2, assembly GCF_056394205.1. NCBI lineage: Bacteria > Bacillati > Actinomycetota > Actinomycetes > Micrococcales > Micrococcaceae > Arthrobacter > Arthrobacter sp. 10T413_2. The sequence continues at coordinate 7,916 of NZ_JBFTHK010000149.1, forward strand.
CGGGAACCGTTCGATCCCGGCATGTTCGACTTCCTCGCCGTCCGCGCCATCCCCGGGATCGAGGAAGGTAGCTCCAGCTGCTATGCCCGGACCCTGCGGCTGGCCCACGGCGATGCCCGGTTCCGGGTGGAGTACGACGCCGGCGCGGCCGGCCGACCGCTAGTGCTGACCATCGGCGCCGTCGACCTCCGGGACCTGKCCTCCCTGCTGAGCCGGGTCCGGCGTCTGCTGGACCTCGACGCCGATCCCGTCGCCATTGACGCCGCCMTCGCAGCCGATCCCCGCCTTGCCACCGCCGTGGCACGCACGCCGGGCATGCGGATGCCCGGCGCCGTAGACCCCCAGGAACTCCTGATCCGGGCGATGATCGGMCAGCAGATCACCGTGGCTGCCGCGCGGACCGCCCTGGTMCAGCTCTCCGCGGCCGGAAGCGAGAGCCTGGTGCCCGCCGACGGTCTCCACCGGCTTTTCCCCACGGCCGCCCAGATCGCGGAAACAGGCTTCGAACTGCTCCGCGGCCCGCAACGCCGCATCGACTCGGTCCGAGGGGCGGCCGCGGCAATGGCCTCGGGGGACCTGGACTTCGGCTACGGCGATGACGTGCACGGGCTGGAAGACAAGCTTTTGCCGCTTGCCGGCGTCGGGCCGTGGACGGTGGGATACGTCGCGATGCGGGTCATCGGGGCCCCGGACGTGTTCCTGGCCAACGACGCCGCGGTCCGCAATGGCATCCGGTCGCTGACTCCAACCACAGACGGCGCTGCCCCGTCCCCCGATTTCCGTGAGGTGAGTCCGTGGCGCTCCTACGCCACGATGCACCTTTGGCGCGCGGCGGCTGCTGCCCAGGCCGCGGCGCGCACAGCATCTCGTACTCGGTCGCAGTGACCGCCGCAGACTCCKAAGAAAGCGAAACCATKAAAGCCCAGTTGTTGACCATGTCCACCCCGGACGGTCCTTTCACCATCATTGCCCGCGACGGCGCMGTGCTGTCTTCCGGCTGGACCGGTATTCCCGGCCTGCTGACCGGTCAGATCCACGCGGACCTGCTGCCGGCCGACTTCGAGACCGTTAGCGGCCTCGGCGCCATCTCCGAGGCGGTGGAGGCGTTCTACTCCGGCGATCCGGAACCGGCCATGGGCGTGCCGGTGCTGCAGAAATCCGGCCCCTTCCGCAGCCACGCGTGGGACGTGCTCCGCACCGTCGCGCCGGGGCGCCCCGTGACCTACACGGAGTACGCGGAGCTTTCCGGCAATCCCAAGGCCGTCCGCGCAGCGGCCAGTGCCTGCGCCTTCAACGCGGCGGCCCTGTTCGTTCCCTGCCACCGCGTCATCCGGACCGACGGGACCCTGGGTGGCTTCCGCTGGGGGCTGGCCGTCAAGGGCAGCCTGCTGGACCGGGAACGCGAACTGGCCCTCACGGCATCGCGGCCGTAGGGCCGCAGGGCCGGGGACCGCCGCCTGGCGGGAGGCGCCGTTACGGAGGCCCCTTCGAAGGCGCTCTTGCGGGTGCCTGGCGAGCCCCGCTCAGTTGTTGACGGGCACGCCGGCGGGCCAAGGCAGCAGCTCCGGAAGGTCCACGCCGTCGGCCGCTGCCGTGGCGCGCAGGCTCCCGAGGCTCGGGGTGCGGCCGGCCAGCCAGGCGGCGATATCGGTCAGCATGCCGCTGATGACGGTGGTTTTCCCCCCGCTGCCAATGGCGCGGTCGGGCAGCCCCAGGGGCTGCAGCACGAAACGCTGACCGTCCGGGACCCTGGCGGAGAGGAAGTCGAAGAGGTGCCCGCAGAAGGGCCGGCTCCAGGTTTCCGGTCCGCGCCCRGTGCCGAGGTCCGTGGCATGGATGACGAGTTCCCGCCACAGCGCCAGGCCGCCGTCGAACACGACTCCACCGCKGTACGTAATGGGCGCACGCCAGCCGGCCGCGTCGACGGAATCGAAGGCGCGCAGAGCCCGTTCCAGCGCAGAGGCGAGGTCGGCACGGTGCTCCGCGAGGCTGTGGCCGGCGGCCATCTCGATGGCACGGGTGCGCCCCTCGAAGCCGCCGTCATAGAGCTCGATTTTCTCGCCGCGGGCGGCATGTTCGAGCTGGCGGGCCATMGCGTTGGCGATGCCGCAGATGTGCGCCAGCACGTGCCCGCGGGTCCAGCCCGGCAGCTCGGACGGCGCTTTGATGTCCTGTTCCGAGAGCGAAGCGGCAATACCCGTCACGGTGTCGGCGGCCCGGTGCAGTTCTTCCCGAAGCTTTTCTGGTGTGATTGCGGTCATGGCGCCCATCCTAACGGAGCCACCGGATTAGCAGCGATTAACTGAACAGAGCCTGATCGGCACGGCCTGATCAGCGGGTCGGGTAGCGGTGCCGGATGTGCCGGCGGTCGTGCCGTGCCTGCCAKAATTCGATCTCCCGCGKACGCACCGCATAGAGCTGCCAGTTGGGGTTCTCAGTGCCGTCCGCCCCGGGCCGGGCGTGCCAGTCCGCGGCCGAGGCCGCGGCGGACAGCGCCACGACGTCCCCTGCCACCCGCACCTGGCGCCCCTGCGGCTGCCAGAAGAAGTTCAGCGCCGCGTGCGGGTTGGCCGTGAGTTCGTGTCMCTTCCGGGACTCCCGGGACGTGGCGAAGTGCCAGCCGTCGGCGTCGATGTCCTTCAGGATCAGCATGCGCGAGGACGGCCGGCCGTCCCCGTCGGCCGTGGCCAGGCTGCAGGCGTTGGGTTGCGGCACCCCGGCCTCCAGGGCTTCGGCGAGCCACTGCCGGAAGAGTTCGGCGGGATCTGCGGGGGCGGCGGCCGGATCAAACTCCGGGAGGACATCGGGGAAATCGGGCAGGGCACGCAGGTACTGGCGGAAGGATTCGCTCATGCAC